>JALEII010000022.1 GCA_022770345.1 Clostridiales bacterium
GAAAGCGGACTGCAGGATGGTGTTGGTGCGCTTGCCCATGCCCACCTTGATAGCCAGGTCGATGGCGTTGATGGTGTAGAGCTGAATGTTGTTGTTGGCAATGTAGCGCTTGGAAGCGGCATCCAGATGATGCTCCAGCTCTTCCAGGGTCCACTGGCAGTTGATGAGGAACACGCCGCCGGGCTTCACGTCCTGAACGATCTTAAAGCCCTTGGTGATGTAGGAGGGGTTGTGGCAGGCCACGAAGTCAGCCTTGTTGATGTAGTAGGGGGACTTGATGGGCTTGTCGCCGAAGCGCAGGTGGGAAACGGTGACACCGCCGGTCTTCTTGGAGTCGTACTGGAAGTAAGCCTGAACATACTTGTCGGTGTGGTCGCCGATGATCTTGATGGAGTTCTTGTTGGCGCCGACGGTGCCGTCACCGCCCAGACCCCAGAACTTGCACTCGATGGTGCCTTCTGCGGCGGTGTTGGGGGAGACGGTCTCCTCCAGGGACAGGTGGGTCACATCGTCCACGATGCCGATGGTGAACTCATTCTTGGGGGCGTCCTTCTTCAGCTCGTCGTACACGGCGAACACGGAAGCGGGATGGGTGTCCTTGGAGCCCAGACCGTAACGGCCGCCGATGACGGTGACATCGTTCCGGCCGGCCTTGGCCAGAGCCATGACCACATCCTGGTACAGAGGCTCACCCTGGGAGCCGGGCTCCTTGGTGCGGTCCAGAACGGCGATCTTCTTGGCGGTGGCGGGGATGGCAGCGAGCAGCTTCTCCGGGCAGAAGGGCCGGAACAGACGGACCTTCACCAGGCCGACCTTCTCGCCGTGGGCGTTCAGGTAGTCGATGACTTCCTCGGCCACGTCGTTGATGGAGCCCATGGCCACGATGATGCGGTCGGCATCGGGAGCGCCGTAGTAGTTGAACAGCTTGTAGTCGGTGCCCAGCTTCTCGTTGACCTTGTCCATGTACTTCTCGACCACTGCGGGCAGTGCCTGATAGTACTTGTTGCAAGCCTCACGATGCTGGAAGAAGATGTCGTCATTCTCGTGGGAACCACGCATGGCGGGGTTCTCGGGGTTCAGGGCGTGGGCCCGGAAGGCGTTGACGGCGTCCATGTTCACCATGTCCTTCAGATCGTCATAATCCCAGATGGCGACCTTCTGGATCTCGTGAGAGGTCCGGAAACCGTCGAAGAAGTTGATGAAGGGAACACGGCCCTCAATGGCGGCCAGATGGGCCACGGCACCAAGGTCCATGACTTCCTGCACATTGGTCTCGCACAGCATGGCGAAGCCGGTCTGACGGCAGGCGTACACGTCGGAGTGGTCACCGAAGATGTTCAGAGACTGGGCGGCGACGGTACGGGCGGACACGTGAAACACGCAGGGCAGCAGCTCACCGGCGATCTTGTACATGTTGGGGATCATCAGCAGCAGACCCTGAGAGGCCGTGTAGGTGGTGGTCAGCGCACCGGCGGCCAGGGAGCCATGGACGGTACCGGCGGCACCGGCCTCGGACTGCATCTCGACCACCTTAACGGTGTTGCCGAAGATGTTCTTCCGGCCTGCGGCGGACCACTGGTCAACGTTGTCTGCCATGGGGCTGGAGGGGGTGATGGGGTAGATGCCAGCAACCTCGGTAAAGGCATAGCTGACGTGAGCGGCAGCAGTATTGCCGTCCATAGTTTTGAATTTTCTAGCCAAAATGAAATACCTCCTGAAGGATTCAAATTTGTCGGTTTCTATAATAGCATTTTTCCGGCCGTTTGTAAAGCGAAGAATCCCCCGGAAATGAAAAATTTCTTTCAATTCCGCCGGGAAGTGAAAAAACTTGCCCATGGCCCCCGGAAATTCTCGGCGGAAAACGAAAATGGGATTGCCTTTTTCCTTAGAATAAGGTATTATGAATAAAATGCTACAAAAAGGAGTGGTCCCATGATCTGCAGTGTGCGGACGCTGGGCATCAGCGGCCTGCGGGGCAGCGCCGTGACGGCGGAGTGCTTCATTTCCAACGGCCTTCCGGGCTTCGACATCGTCGGTCTGCCGGATACGGCGGTGAAGGAGGCTCGGGAGCGGGTTCGGGCAGCCATCAAGACGGCGGGCATGAGCTTTCCGCCCAGCCGCATCACCGTAAATCTGGCTCCGGCCAACCTGAAAAAGGCTGGAACCCATTACGACCTGCCCATTCTGCTTGGCATTCTGATCGCCAGCGGACAGGTCCGCCGTCCACGGGGCAAGTGGGCCTTCCTGGGAGAGGTGAGCCTGGACGGCGGCGTGCGGCCGGTGTCCGGAGTCCTGCCCATGGTCCTGAGCGCCAAGGACAACGGCATTGAGGCGGTCTTTGTGCCGAAGGAGAATGCGGCGGAGGCTACCCTGGCCCACGGACCGGCCATTTACCCGGTGTGTACGGTCCGGGAAGTGGCGGATATGCTCAACGGAGAGCGGGAACTGGTGGAGGAACCCATCTGGGTCCCCACGCCGGAGGAGCGGACCCTTCCGGACTTCAAGGATGTGCTGGGGCAGGAACAGGTGAAGCGCGCTTTGGAAATTGCCGCCGCTGGCGGCCACAATGTGTTGCTGATCGGCCCGCCGGGGTCCGGTAAAAGCATGCTCAGCAAGCGCCTGCCTTCTATCCTGCCGGATATGACCTGGGAGGAGTCCCTGGAAGTGAGCCAGATTTATTCCGTGCTGGGTCTGCTGGATGCGAAAACGCCACTGGTCCGGTCCAGACCCTTCCGGTCGCCCCACCATACCATTTCCGCGGCGGGCCTCACCGGCGGCGGCAGCAATCCCCGGCCCGGAGAAATTTCCATGGCCCACAAAGGAGTGCTGTTCCTGGATGAAGTCCCGGAGTTCGGAAAGAATACCCTGGACCTGATGCGCCAGCCCTTGGAGGATGGGTGCGTGACCATTTCCCGGATGTCCGGCACGGTGACGTATCCG
>JALEII010000025.1 GCA_022770345.1 Clostridiales bacterium
GCGAATCCAAAATCTATATGACTGCCAGTGGCAGTCATACCGCTACTATGGTGGTCCGGCCTAAGCCGGACCGGATGAGGTCGAAGGTAGCAATTTTGTACCAACTTATGGCGATGATTTGTAGCTTCGACCTCATCAGTCGCAACTGACGTTGCGCCAGCTTCCCCTCCAGGGGAAGCCTTTGCTCAGTCCCGTCAGTCTCTACGTCGATTTCTTCCGTTCTGAAGTCGAAAGCTGGCGCATCGGGGCATGCCGCCGCCCCTACAGTCAAAAATGCTACTGCCTCCCGCCCTTGCAAGGTCCGGCGGGAGGGAATTCCTTAATCGTAAACCATTCTAAAAATAACAGTTGACAATCTCTCCTCCCTATGGTATCCTTTCTCCGGAAAGAGAGGAATATCATCCATGAAAAAACTGACGGTCCGTGATCTTGTACTCTGCGCCCTGATGGCGGCGCTGCTGGCGGTGTGCGCCTGGATCTCCTTCCCGGTGCTGGAGATTGCCTACACCCTGCAAACCTTCGGTGTGTTCTTTGCCCTGCTGGTGCTGGGCGGCGCCCGGGGAACTTTGGCCATTTTCGTTTACATCCTGCTGGGCGCTGTGGGTCTGCCGGTGTTTACCGGCTTCCGGGGCGGCATTGGCACGCTGCTGGGCGTCACCGGCGGCTACATTCTGGGCTTCCTGTTTACGGGCCTGGTGTACTGGCTCGTGACCGGCTTGTTGGGCCGGAAGCTGTGGGTAAAAATCCTGGCCCTGGTGCTGGGCCTGGTGGTCTGTTACGCCTTCGGCTCCGGGTGGTTCCTGACGGTGTACTTCCGCAACGGCAAGTCCATCGGGGTGTGGGCCCTGCTGATGAAGTGCGTCATCCCCTACCTGCCCGCCGACATCGTCAAAATGGCCCTGGCCCTGGTGCTTGCACCCAGAGTGGCCAAGGCGGTCAAAGCGTGAAAAAGACCCGGGACGGCTTTCGTCCCGGGTTTCTCATATCAATTTCCAGTGCTTTAACGCCTGTTCCAGGCCGTTTTCCAGCACCGGTGCGGTGATGTACTCGGCTTTTGCCTGTAATTCCGGCATGCCGTCGCCCAGAGCGGCGGTGTGTCCGGCAGCCTCGAACATGGGCAGGTCATTGGTGCTGTCCCCGATGGCGTAGGCTTCCGCACGGTTGGCACCCAGGTCCTGGAGCATGGCGGCCAGCCCGGCGGCCTTGCTGTACCCCTTCAGGACATATTCGATCATGCCGCCGCCCCGGTCGATGCAGGTGTAGTAAGGGGACAGACGGCGCAGAATCTCCGCCCGGTCGCAGCCGGGGGTGTCCAGCGTGACGAATTTGATGAAATCCAGCCCGGGCTCGGCGGAAATTTCCCGGACGGCGAAGCCTTTTTTCCACATCCGGGCGCATTCCTTCACCCCGGCGGGGCATAAGGACCAGCGTCCGTCGGTGAGGACGGCGTTTTCGCCCTCATAAAGGGCGTTGATGCGGCAGGCACGGACGGATTCCAGGGTGTAGCGGCGCAAGGCCTCGTCGGGCTGGACCCGGAAACGGACCTGGCCATCCAGAATGCGCTCCATGCCGCAGGCGCACACATAGCCCCGGAAGGGCAGCGAGCGGACCCGGGGGTCGATGTGGCCGAAGGGCCGGCCGGTGTTGACAACGGGCACATGACCGTTGCGGACAAGAGCGGCGATGGCCGAAGCGGCGGAGGCGGGGATCACCTGCGTGGCATCGTCAATGATCGTGCCGTCAATGTCGAAAAAAATGACCATAATGGCCTCCTTGGTGGGGAAACAAAGGGGAAAACTTCCGGCGATGCACGGTAGGGGCGGCGGCATGCCCCGATGCGCACGAATTCTATACGCAGAAACCGGCGAAGCGTAAGCCTTCCCCTGGAGGGGAAGGTGTCACGCCTTTTGGCGTGACGGATGAGGTCGAAGGTAACAGCGTCGTACCAACCCATGGTAAAAATTGATAGCTTCGACCTCATCCGTCGCAACTGACGTTGCGCCAGCTTCCCCTCCAGGGGAAGCCTTTGCTCTGTCCCATCAGTTGCAGCGTCGATTTTAACTACTCTGGAATTG
>JALEII010000039.1 GCA_022770345.1 Clostridiales bacterium
CTTGGTCCTCGGAGACGGCGGCGCAATACTCCGTGTTCGCTGGCCTGGCCTCGTACATTTTTTCTTCGCTGAGGGAGCGCAGATATTTGTCGTTTTTGTCCAGCAATACCACACGGCCCAAAGTGTCCGAGGGCAGGTCAAAGACGGTAAGCGTGCGCTCATACACCAGGGTATAAGATTCCTTGCTGTTGGGGCCATAAACCGCTTGCGTGTCCAGCCAAAGTTCCCCATAGGAGTCTTTTACGGGACAGGCGATCTCCTCGGAAAAGAAGGATTCATAGGATTTTACCGGTTCCGTGGGGGCGGCAGTGGGGACTGTCGTCGGCTCGGTGGCGGGCTCCGTGGAGGGGGCGGTGGTTACGGATGGGGGCGTTCCGGTTCCGGCGGTGGTCTCCGCCGGAGCGGCCGCACAGCCGGAAAGAAGCAGAACGGCCAAACCCAGAGCAAACAGCTTTTTCATGGGAAAACCTCCTTTGAATTCAAATGTATCGATATTTATTCGATCATCTTCACCTATACAGTACCGGATTTCAATGACGTTGTCAAGAAAATATGGTTACAACTAAAAAATTCTATTTTTTAGACAAAAAAACCGCCCGGATTCGGCAATTCTGCCGAATCCGGGCGGCCAAATTAGGAGGATTTACCGGCGGGCGCTGGCCGCCAGGGACAGCAGGGCATCGGCGTTGGTGTCCAGGAAGTTCCGGTAGCCGCAGAAGCTTTCTTCCGGGGCGCAGCAGACCTCCCGGCGCATCCGGGGGCATCCGCCGCCGCAGAAGGCATTCCAGCGGCAATTCTCGCACAGGCCGGGCATTTCCGTGGGGCGGCGGAGAAATTCGGCCATTTTTTCGCTGCCCAGCAATTCCGGCAGAGTGCTTTGCCGCAGATTACCCAGGGTATAGGCTTCCAGGCAGTAAAAATCGCAGGGGTACACGCTGCCGTCGGCTTCCACCACGACCTGGGGGCTGCATTGGCCGCCCATGCCGCAGGTGCCGGAGGTCCCGTAGGCCAGCCGGTTCAGCACGTCGTCAAAGAGCTTCACGCTCCGGTACCGGCCCGCCCGGTAGTCCGCCAGCCATAAGGGGAACAGCCCATTGTAGAAGGCGGCGAACCGTCTGGGGGTCAGGGTATAGAGACTTTCGCCCGCCAGAGGGGCCAGGCAGGGGGTGAACTGCACATATTCGATACCCAACTCGGCCAGCCGTTTCCAGACCTGCCGGGGGTGCCTGGCTACGGGGTTCGTGAGGGTGCAGAGCACATTAAAAGAGACCCCGGCCTTTTGCAGATTGGCAATGGCTGTCTCTACCCGGCGGGCCGTGCCTTTGCCCGCAATATCGACTCTGGCTGCGTCATGGTATTCCGGCAGAAGGTCATAGGAAATGCCCACGAGAAAGTTGTGCTTTTTCAGAAAAGCGCACCATTCTTCATCCAAATGCTGTCCGTTGGTTTGGAGCGTGTACTGCAGACGGATTTTTTGGGGCCACTGACCGGCCAGGCCCGTCACGGACCGGAAAAAATCCAGTCCCGCCAGGGTAGGCTCTCCTCCCTGAAAGGCCAGGGTGACGGTGTCTCCCGGCTGGGTGCTTTTCCGGACGTTTTCCAGACAGTCCCGGAGGGTCTCCAGGCGCATTTTGCCGAAGGAAGCCGTTTCCCGCTGAGCGGCCTCGTCCCAGTAAAAGCAATACCGGCAACGCAGGTCGCACCCGGCGGAGGCGGGCTTTATCATGACGCAGAATTGACTCATTTTAACACTTCGCTTTCTCTCCCGGCATCGTATCTTCGCTGATCTGAATGGCATGGTTGAAATGTTTCTGATCGTACTTGAGAATCAGGCCTTTTTAATCCGGGCTGCCCCACAGATAACCAAACTCGCTGGAGGCGGTTACCGGATCGTAGAACGCGCTGATGGGGGCGTTGTGACGGACAATCCTCTTTGACGTCCAAACCGGTTCCCGGCATGAAGGACGCTCCTGCCCTGTGATTTCTTGGGCGAATTATAGCATAAGCCGGTGATAAAGTCAAAATCCTCCATAGAAAATTCCGGGATGGGCATGTTTTTCTCCCGGAATACCAGGTTGCGGAAATTCCTTTTTCAGCAACTCATCGGCACGGGGCTTGGCGTCCTCGCAGAGGCTGTCCGGAACCGGGTTTTGGGAAACACTACGACCAACATTTACGACAATTTTGGAAGAATTACCGGAACTTCTCTTGCAAATGGCTCCGGAGTAGTATATACTTACACCAAAGGACAGTTGTCCGAGCTGAGCCGCAGGACCGGCAGCACCACCCAGAATTACAGCTTCGTCTGCAACTCCTTTGGACGAATGACAGAGTTGAAGGTGGGCAGCCGGACGTTGGCCAGGTATACATATGCCATTGGCAACGGCAACCTGATCGAGCAGACCTATGGCAACGGGGCTTCCGTGGCCTTCACATATGATCAGCAGGACCGCGTGACTACCCGGACGACATCGGATGGCAAGACGAGAACCTACCGCTACAATGAGGACAGCCGCCTGAGCAGTGTTACGGACAGCGACGGTCGGACCATTCAGTATCTGTATGACGGCCTGGACCGGCTGACGAAATGCACAGTCCTGCAGGATGGTAAGGAGATCTTGTCTACCGGCCAGAGTTACAACCTTTCCGGACAGGTCACGAAGCAATCCTGGACGATCGACGGCAAGACCTACAGCCAGGAGTACACCTACCAGACCGCATCCGGGAGCCTTCCGGAGGGCCTGCTGACCTCCATGACGACCGGTTCCGGGGAAACGCTGACCTTCTCCTAT
>JALEII010000053.1 GCA_022770345.1 Clostridiales bacterium
GTGAAGGCCAGGACCACCATGGAGGCGATGAATGGCATCATGTTATAAATTTCCTTCGGCCAGCCCAGGGCTTTCAGCGCCGGGATGGAGTCGAAGATATTGGCCATGGCCCGGAACACGGCGAAAAACAGCGAGGCACCCGCAATGTTCAGGGGCTTCCACTGACCGAAGATCATCACGGCCAAGGCCAGGAAGCCCATGCCCGCCACGCCGGTCTCAAAGTTCCAGTCGCCCACGGCGGGAACGATGTAGGCCATGCCGCCGATGCCGCCCAGGGCCCCGGACATCAGCACACCGGCCCAACGCATTTTATACACGTTGATGCCCACGCTGTCCGCCGCCTGGGGATGCTCGCCGCAGGACATGAGCCGCATTCCGAAGCGGGTCTTGTACAGGATGAACCAGGCAATGGCCAGAGCCGCCACGGACACCACGATGAACCAGTTCACGGTCAGGGGACCGATGTCGAAGGTGTAGTTCACGTTGTTCAGGTGCTGGTTCACGCTGGAGGAATAGGAAATTTTGGAAGAATCCGTGCCGTTGACCCGCTTTGCCACCACCACGGCCAGCGCCGCCGCCAGCAGGTTCAACGCCGTGCCGCCGATGGTCTGGTCCGCTTTCAGGTTGATGGCCGAGAAGGCCAGCAGAGCGGAATAAATGGCTCCCGCCAGGGCCGAAGCCCCGATGGTGAGGAGGAGGGCCAGGGCGATGGGGACCCCTGCGGCGTTCATAATGTTGATCATCACAACACCGATCAGGCCGCCGACCACCATGATGCCCTCCAGGGCAATGTTGATCACGCCGGAGCGCTCAGAGAACATTCCGCCAAGCGCCACCAGCATCAGCACACTGGCATAAAGCAGCGTATACTTGAGAAGCAGCCACATTACGCCTCAGCCTCCTTTCCCGATTCCGCCGGTTTCTGCTTTTTTCCGCTGAAGAAGGTCTTGAGAATACCGCTCTTGAACAGCAGGGCAAAGGCGCACAGATAAATCACCACGCCGGAGATGATGTCCGCCACCTCGCTGGGGAACAGACTGGCGTTCATATAACTGCCGCCTACGGTGATATGGGCCACAAAAATGGCCGAGAAGATACAGCCGATGGGATTGGACGAGGCCAGCAGGGCCACGGAAATGCCGTTGAAGCCCGCCGCAGGCAGGTTGGTGGACACCAGCGGCTCCCACTCCTTGCTGCCGGACAGATAGAACAATCCCGCGCCCAGACCCGCCAGGGCACCGGCGATGGTCATGGACAGGACGATGTTCCGCTTGTCGGCAATGCCCGCATATTCGGCTGCGTTCTTATTGAGGCCGCAGGCCCGCAGCTCGTAGCCGAACACGGTCTTGTTCACCACAACCCACACCAGAACGGCCACCGCAATGGCGATGAAAATGCCAATGGTCGGGGCGAACATGGGTCCGAAGTAGGTCTTGCCCTCCCCGGTGGGGATATTGAAGGTAGGCAGCACGGAGCCGGGGGACACCTGCTTCAGAACGTAGGTCTTGGTGGTATTGGTGTTGTACATGACACTGGTGCCGCCCTGGTACATGAGGGTGTTCACGGCGTACAGGCCGATCCAGTTGAACATGATGGAGGTAATGACCTCGTTCACGTTCAGATAAGCCTTGAAGATGCCGGGGACGGCCCCCCACAGAGCGCCGCCCAGCATGGAGGCGATCAGGCAGGCCCACCAGGGCATTTTCAGCACGATGGCAGAATACAGGGCGAAGAAAGCACCCAAGGTATACTGGCCCGCAGCGCCGATGTTAAAGAGGCCGGTCTTGAAGGCGAAGGCCACGGACAGGCCGGTCATGATCAGGGGAGCCGCCTGGATGATCTCCATGCGCACACCCATGCCCAAGGTATTGGCAGTCTTGAAGAAGCCGCCCTGCAGAATGGCCTTGAAGCCCTTCTCCCAGGTGGTCTTCAGCAGTTCGCCGAAGGTCATGGAATTCCCGCCCTGTGCGGCGGTAATGGCGCCCAGAATCAGTAACGCGATATAGCCCACCACCAGGCCCAGCACGATGCACTCCAGAGAGGCCAGCAGGGTGGCGAAGCCGCTGACGGTGTTGCCGCTCAGACGAACCGGTTTCTTTTTACCCATAGCAATCAGTCCTCCTTCCGCTTTGCGCCCGCCATGTACAGGCCCAGGGTCTGCACGTCGGTGGTTTTCGGGTCGAATTCTCCCACGATCTCGCCCTCATACATGACGGCGATGCGGTCGGAAAGATTCATAACCTCGTCCAGCTCCAGCGACACCAGCAGCACCGCTTTTCCGGCGTCCCGCTGGGCGATGAGCTGCTTGTGGATGTACTCGATGGCGCCCACGTCCAGACCACGGGTGGGCTGCACAGCCACCAGCAATTCCGGAGCCTTGTCCAGCTCCCGGGCGATAATGGCTTTCTGCTGGTTGCCGCCGGACATACTCCGGGCCATGGTGCTCGCACCCTGGCCGGAACGAACGTCGTACTGCTCAATGAGCCGGTCTGCGTAGGTCCGCACGGCACGGGAGCGGATGAAGCCGCCGTGCTGAAACTCCAGATCCCAGTAGCGCTGAAGCACCAGGTTGTTTTCCAGAGAGTAGTCCAGCACCAGACCGTGCTTGTGCCGGTCCTCCGGGATGTGGCTCATACCCATGCGGCTGCGCTTGCGGACCGGGGCTTTGGTGATTTCTTTTCCGCAGAGGGTCACGGTGCCGCTGCTGGGCTTTTCCAGTCCCGTCACAGCGTACACCAGTTCCGTCTGGCCGTTGCCTTCAATGCCGGCCAGGCAGAGAATCTCCCCGGCCCGGACCTGGAAGGAAACGTTCTTCACGGCATCGTTTTTATGGGCCTTGGAGGGGACGGTCAGATTCTTCACGTCCAGAATGACCTCCCCGGGCTTTTTGGGCTGCTTGTGGGTCACAAGCTCCACGTCCCGGCCCACCATCAGCCTGGACATTTCCTCCACGCTGGTGGTAGCCACGTCCACGGTGCCCATGTACTTGCCCTTCCGCAGGACGCTGCACCGGTCCGCCACGGCCTTGATCTCCGCCAGCTTGTGGGTGATAAACAGGATGGACTTGCCTTCTTTCTTGAAGCCGCGCATAATGTCCATCAGCTCGTCGATCTCCTGGGGGGTCAGCACGGCGGTAGGTTCGTCGAAGATCAGGACTTCGTTGTCCCGGTAGAGCATTTTCAGGATTTCCACACGCTGCTGCATCCCTACGGAAATATCCTCGATCCTGGCGTCGGGGTCCACCTTCAGGCCGTACTTTTCGGACAGCTCCACCACCCGCTTCCGGGCGGCCTTCCGGTCCACCACGCAGCCGTGCATGGGCTCGGCACCGAGAATGATATTGTCCAGCACGGTGAAGCATTCCACCAGCTTGAAGTGCTGATGGACCATGCCGATGTGCAGGGCCGTGGCGTCATTGGGGTTGCGGATCTGGACTTCCTTGCCGTCCTTTTTGATGATGCCCTGCTCCGGCTGGTATAGGCCGAAGAGAACGCTCATCAGGGTGGACTTGCCTGCGCCGTTTTCGCCCAGCAGGGCGTGAATTTCTCCGCGGCGGAGCTGCAGCGTCACATCGTCGTTGGCCTTGATGCCGGGGAATTCCTTGGTGATGTGCAGCATTTCAATGACAAAATCTTCCATGTAGTCACTCCCTTGATAAAGAGGATAGGATTCTGCCTACCATTATAACGGAAACCTCCGAAAAATACAACAGCTTATCGTGCAATTTTGTCAGCTTTTTTAAGGAAACTGCATAAGTGCCTATTTTTAAGCGTTTCTTTATACATTTTTCGACTCCGGAGATATAGGACCCCTCGGCC
>JALEII010000076.1 GCA_022770345.1 Clostridiales bacterium
GGTCCGCTTTCATAGGAAATAATAAGGAGGTAACAAAATGAAGAAGACACTTGCACTGCTGTTGGTATTGGCCATGGTCGTGGCTGCCTTCGCCGGCTGCTCCAAGAAGCCTGCGGATACCACCACTCCCAGCACCGATTCTACCAAGAGCACTGAACCGTCTACTACCACTCCGGCAGCGGACGCTACCTACACCTATAAGGATTCCGTGAGCACGCTGTGCTCCAACTGGAATCCCCACACCTACGAGACCCAGGATGATTCCTACCTGACCGAGTTCATTCGCACCGGTCTGTACGGATTCTTCTACAACGATGCTTCTCATCCCATTGAAGGCACCGAGGACTACGCCGGCTACGTGATCGTTCCTGAGATGGCCGAGAGCGACCCTGTGGACGTGACCGAGCAGGTTAAGGCCGAGCATCCCGAGTTCAACATCCCCGAGAGCGCTACCGCAGGTTATGCTTACACCATCGACCTGAACAAGAACGCTTGCTGGGAGGACGGCACCCCCATCACCGCCGATGACTACGTTGAGTCCATGAAGCGGCTGCTGGATCCGACCCTGCTGAACTACCGCGCTACTGACTACTATTCCGGCGCCATGTGCATCGCCGGTGCTGAGGCTTATGCCAAGGGCGGCACCACCACCTATGAGTACAACACCTATGGTATCGATGAGCTGACTCTGGGCGAGGACGGCCAGTATGTGGATCCCGACGGCAAGAAGGTTTTCATTGCCGTGAACGTGACCTGCAAGCAGCTGGACGGCGACCTGCTGGGCGAGTACATCGAAGAATATGGCGACCAGTACTTCGACACCAGCAAGTGGGAGACCATTGCCAATGCCACCACCGAGGACGGCGTGGCCCCTCTGACCGAGGAGACTCTGGATGCTCTGACCACCACCATCACCGGCAATCCGGCCTGGGGTGAGCAGGACGGCACCACTCTGCCCGACTACCTGGTCTACGCAAACGAGTGGGCTGTGACTGATTACAGCACCGTCGGCTGCTACAAGACCGGTGACTATCAGATCACCCTGGTTCTGGGCAAGGCTCTGGCCGGCTTCAACCTGTTCTACAACCTGTCCAGCAACTGGCTGGTCAAGACCGACCTGTACGATTCCTGCATCACCGAGACCAACGGTGTCAAGACCAGCAACTACAACACCAGCGTTGAGACCACCGTGTCCTATGGCCCCTACAAGCTGACCTCCTTCCAGAGCGGCAAGGCTCTGAGCCTGGAGAAGAACGACAAGTGGTACGGCTACACCGACGGCAAGCACACCTATGTGGATCCCGCCGACGGCCAGACCTACGACATGTACCAGACCACCAACATCACCTGCGAGGAGGTCGCTGAGGCTTCCACCCAGAAGATGATGTTCCTGAAGGGCGAGCTGGCTACCTACGGCCTGCAGGCTGATGATTTCGCCACCTACCGTCAGTCCGAGTACAACCACGTTGTGCCCTCTGAGACCATCTTCTTCCTGATCCTGAACGGCAACATGGACGTTCTCAACGAACGTGAGGCTGCTTCCGACTTCGATCAGAACACCACCGACCTGCAGACCATGACCCTGCAGTCCTTCCGGAAGGCTATGGCAGTTTCCTTCGATAAGGAACTGTTTGCCGCTACCATTTCCCCGGCTCGTTCCGGCGGCTACGGCATCATCGGCACCACCTATGTGTACGATCCCGAGACCGGTGCTACCTACCGCTCCACCGAGCAGGCCAAGAAGGTCCTGTGCGACTTCTACTCCGTGGATACCAGCAAGTTCGCTTCTCTGGACGATGCCGTTGCTTCCATCACCGGCTATGATCCCGAGGAAGCTAAGGAGCTGTTCACCGAGGCCTACAAGGAGGCAATCGAGGCCGGTTACATCACCGATAGCAATGGTGACGGTATCTCCGACCAGACTGTGACCATCGTTTACACCCTGTCCGCTGATAATGACTTCATCACCAAGACTCTGGATTACCTGAACGAGAAGCTGGCTGAGGTCACTGCCGGCACTCCCTTCGATGGCAAGATCATGTTCACCAAGTCCCCGGCTTACGGCAACGACTGGAGCACCATGTTGAAGAGCGGTATGTCCGATACTTGCCTGGCTGGCTGGAACGGCTCCAAGTTCGATCCGTTCGGCCTGTCCGACCTGTATGTGAACCCCTCTTACCAGTATGATGCCGGCTGGTTCGATGCTACCACTGTGGATCTGACCCTGACTGTGCCTGTTGACGGCAAGGATACCGAGCTGACCATGAACATGAGAGAATGGTCCGACGCTCTGAACGGCGCTACCGTTACCGTGGACGGCACCGACTACTGCTTCGGCGAAGGCATTGCCGATGTGGAAACCCGTCTGACCATCCTGGCTGGCATCGAGGGCAAGGTTCTGGAGACCTACGACTACCTGCCCATGCTGCAGAACGCCGGCCAGCAGCTGCTGTCCCAGCAGATGTTCTACGTCACCGACGAGTACAACGCAATGTTGGGCTACGGTGGACTGGCTTACACGAAGTATAACTACACCGATGCTGAGTGGACTGCTTATGTCGCTGAGCAGGGTGGCGAGCTGAAGTACTAAGCTCTGCCTTACGGCAAACAGGATACTTCTGAACCGACTCTTAGCGGGGGCCTTCGGGCCCCTGCTATAGTCGGTTTTCGGAAAAGAGTTAAATATCGGACATTCTTTCATAGTATAGGGAACGGTCTGGACCGTCCCGGCGAAAAATGTCGGAACGGGCGAGACCATTCCCTATTCTGGTACAGGGTGGGTTTCTTCCCCACTGACCCCCAAAAAATACGAAAACAGGAGGAAGGCAAATGTTAAAGTATACGCTTCAAAGAATCCTCTATATGTTCATTGTCTTCATGATCATCACGCTGATGTGCTTCGTGCTGATCCGGATGCTGCCGCTGGCCCCTCTGCCCGCAGGCGACCCCCATACGGCCATTGTGGAGGCCCGTCGGGAGGCAATGGGCTATAATAAACCGTACCTGGAGCAGTTCTGGATGTTCCTGAAAAACGTCGTGACGAAGTTTGACTGGGGCGTCAGCGACAAGCTGTTCCTTGGCCAGGACGTGGTGGACATCTTTACCCAGAGACTGCCCGCTACCGTCATCGTGAACCTCTACTCCATTATTTTTGCAATCCCCATCGGCATTGCACTGGGCGTGTTTGCCGCATTGAAGAAAAACACCTGGGTGGATTATCTGATTTCAACCTTGACCATGGTGGTCATATCGGTGCCCAGCTTTGTTTACGCATTCCTGATTCAGTATATTTTCAGCTTTAAACTGGGCTGGCTGCCGTTCCTGATGAAGTCCGGTACCGACTGGTTCAGCCCGGCTATGTTCGTGAGTATGCTGCCGGCCATTATGTCTCTGGCATTTGGCACCATCGCAGGCTTTACCCGGACCACCCGTGCAGAGCTGACCGAGGTGCTGACCAGTGAGTTTATGCTGCTGGCTCGAACCAAGGGCCTGACCAAGGCACAGGCTACCGTGCGCCATGCCCTGCGGAACTGCTTCGTTGTGGTCGTCCCTGCCATTATTGGTGAGTTCGTCAGCATTTTGGGCGGCTCCCTCATCATCGAGCGTATTTTCTCCATCCCCGGCGTGGGCCGGCTGACCATTGACGCCATTAACGGTCAGGACTATCCGATTTTCATGCTGACAACCTGCTTCTACACTGCGATCGGGTTGGCAGCCAGCCTTGTGGTCGATATCAGCTACGGCTTCATCGATCCTCGTATCAGAATGGGGTCGAAAAAATGAGTATGAATAACGAATTTGAGCATATCCCCCAGGAAAAATTCCAGTTCGTACAGATGGACGCCCATCTCCACGATCAGAGACTGGAAACCAAGTCCCGCACCTTCATGCAGGACGCCATGCGCCGCTTTGCCAAGAACAAGTCCTCTGTGGTCGCCACCTGGATCCTGGCATTTCTGGTGCTGTTCTCCATCGTTTCCCCGATGCTGTCCATGTACAACATCAACGACAAGGATAAGCTCTATATCAACTATCCTTCCTATGTGCCTTCCATTGCCAAGCTGGGCTTGGGAATTATGGACGGTGCCAAGGTCCACTCCAGCCAGAACGATGCTTCCATGGACTATTGGGCCGGTATCGCACAGGAGACCGGCATGGACCCGGCCCTACGTGTGGTAGGCGAGCATGTGACGCAGGTCAAATACCGTGGCCAGATGGTGGACCGGAAAACCTACGACCTGGAAGTGAATCGTTACTACGAGCTGGGCGTTGTGTACCGTGTGTTCTCCTACGCCGAGTTTGAAAAGATTCAGGCCTGGCAGGACGAGACCGGTATTCAGGTCATTTACCCCTATGTGGACCCCGCCGACATCAATGGCATCACCGATAACCCCAATATCTGGTATGAGGTGGATGGAAAGGGCGCAGCCCAGAAGGATAAGGACGGAAATTTCGTTCCGGTTTACTCCACCAATAAGGCCATCGAGGGCGCGGAGTATCACTCCCTGCGGGTTGAAGGCGACGACGGCAGCTATATCTACTCCACTGCCAAGTCCGGCGCCGTGCAGGCCCGTGTGTGCTATTACAACTACTATATTTACCTGAACGGCCATGAGCCCACCTATATTTTCGGTACAAACTCCATGGGCCAGGATCTGTTCTGCGGCGTCGGTATCGGCGCACGATTCTCTCTGATCTTCGCCATCATCGTTTCCGCCATCAACCTGACCATCGGTGCCATTTACGGTGCTATCCAGGGCTACTACGGCGGCAAGATCGACCTGTATATGGACCGTATCTCTGATATTCTGTCCGGTATTCCCTTCGTAGTCGTGATCACGCTGTTCCAGCGGCACCTTTCCCAGAAGGTGGGCATCGTTCCGTCGTTCCTGTTCGCCTTTGTGCTGACAGGCTGGATCGGCATGGCTGCGCTGACCCGGAAACAGTTCTACCGCTTCAAGAGTCAGGAATTTGTGATGGCTGCCCGGACCCTGGGCGCATCCGACGGCCGGCTGATGTTCCGGCACGTCTTCCCCAATGCCATCGGTACCATCATCACCTCCTGCGCCCTGGTCATTCCCAACGTGATCCGTTCTGAGACGACCATCACCTACCTGGGAATTGTGGACCTGTCTTCCTTTGCAGGTACCACCATCGGTACGCTGCTTTCTCAGGGCAACGCCGCTGTGACCACTGCACCCCACACGCTGCTCTGGCCCAGCCTGTTCCTGA
Source organism: Clostridiales bacterium (assembly GCA_022770345.1). Lineage (GTDB taxonomy): Bacteria > Bacillota > Clostridia > Oscillospirales > Oscillospiraceae > Faecousia. Next base: position 5,233 of record JALEII010000076.1, read on the forward strand.
GCCTGCTGATGATCTCCTTTAACCTGTTTGGCAACGGCCTGCGGGATGCCTTCAACCCGACTACCAGAGGGGAGGATGACTAATGGAAACGAAACTGCAAGTAAGAGACCTGCGGATCTCCTTCCGTACCAGCAACGGTAAGGTCCAGGCTGTCCGTGGCATCGATTTCGACCTGGCAAAGGGCGAGACCCTGGCGATCGTGGGCGAGTCCGGCTCCGGTAAGTCCGTGACCTCCAAGGCCATCCTGGGCATCCAGGCGGCCAACGCCCTCACCGAGTCCGGAGAGATCATTTATGACGGCAAGGACCTCCTGAAAATCTCCGAGGAGGAGTTCCACAAGATCCGCGGCGACAAGATTGCCATGATCTTCCAGGACCCCATGTCCAGCCTGAACCCCATCGTGAAGATCGGCCGTCAGCTGACTGAGGCCATGATCCTGAAGGGCAAGGCCCGCCAGCGGGAGAGCCGCAGCAACTTCAACACTTATCTGAAAAGCCTGAGCAACGCCATGGTGGAGGTCCTGGCTAAAAATGACCCCGCCAAGGCGAGCCAGATCAAGACCATGTGCAAGAACTTCGATAAGTTTGAGTTCAAGCACATTGACCTGGAATCCGCATATTCCGATGCCCATGAGGCCGCTCTGGAGGCACTGGACGATCTGGAAGTGGAGATTTTTGAGCTGGAAAAGCATTCCACCAAGGATGCAACCGACCGCATCAACGATATTGCCACCCAGGCCAAGGCTTCCATCAATGACTATGTGGTCAAAGAGGATGCCGACCGGATCAAGACCCTGGCCTCCGGCCTGAACGGCCTGTGGAAAAAAGCCAAGAAGGACCACGAGTATGCGGAAATTCTGAAATCCATGTACGAAATTCGGGAGATTTTGCAGAAGGCCGTCAGCAAGGATGTGCCCAACTTCTTCCGGATGGGTTACTATGTGACCTTCAGCGGTCAGCCCCTGCCGGATCTGCCGGTGGATCAGCTGAATGATTTCCTGCTGAAGTATCTGGACGAGAATTTCATGCTGGAGTTCATTTCCAACGCCAAGGCGGCGCTGGAATACACGGCCGGCATCTCCTACGAGAACCTGGCAAAGGCCGTGGAGACTTTGGAAGCGGCGATTCCTGTGTACCAACGGGAGGAGCTGAATAAGAAAGAAGCCTACGAAACCTACAAGATGATGCAGGGGGCCGTAATGGCAACCGTGGACCCCCTGAACATCCACAAGGATAGTCTGACCTTTACTTTCGGCTCCAGTGTCAAGAGTGAGATCGACCGGTACTTCGCTGCCATCGGTCTAAACGTCAAGGCGGAAAAGGCCCACGAGAAGGACCAGAAGAAGTATGACCGTTTGCTGGCCAAGGGCAAGGTGCCCGATTGGGAAGTGGCTGCCGCAGCCATCATCGATCTGGAACTGGTGAAGAAAAACATCGTTCACCTGATCGAGCGGCTGGCCGAGAACTACAAGACCATTCTGGACCAGCGCAGCCAGCGGGATTATCAGGCCCAGACCGTGGAGGTCATCGACTACCTGAAGGCGAACGCTTCCGGCGTTGTGGAGAAGGTTACCCACCGGGTGGCCAAGCGCCGTGCCATCAAGCTGATGGACGAGGTCGGTATTGCCGAGCCCCATAAGCGTTACAATCAGTATCCCTTCGAGTTCTCCGGCGGTATGCGCCAGCGTATCGTGATCGCCATCGCTCTGGCGGCGAACCCGGATATCCTGATCTGTGATGAGCCCACCACCGCTCTGGACGTGACTATCCAGTCCCAGATTCTGGAGCTTATCAACAAGCTGAAGCGGGAGCGTCAGCTGTCCGTGATCTTCATCACCCATGACCTGGGCGTCGTGGCCAACATGGCTGACCGTGTTGCCGTTATGTACGCCGGTAAGATCGTGGAATACGGCACTGCCGAGGATATTTTCTATCACGCCGCCCATCCTTATACCTGGGCGCTGATGTCCTCCATGCCGGATCTGGATACGGATGAAAAGCTGGAAGCCATCCCCGGCACGCCCCCCAACATGATTTATCCCCCCGTGGGCGACGCTTTTGCGCCCCGGAACAAGTACGCCATGAAGATCGATTTTGAGAAGCAGCCTCCCATGTTCCAGATCAGCGATACCCACTTCGCTGCCACCTGGCTGCTGCATCCCGATGCACCCAAGATTGACCCGCCCAAGGCCATCCAGGATCGGATCGCCAGAATGAAGAACAGAACGGAGGCGTGAGGACATGGCCAAGAGAAATTTTGACAACGCAGAGACCTTGCTGAAGGTCGAGCATCTGTGCCAGTATTTTAAGATGGACGGCAGCGAGCTGAAGGCCGTGGACGACGTGAACTTCGAGATCAAGAAGGGCGAGGTCTTCGGGCTGGTGGGTGAGTCCGGCTGCGGCAAGACGACTACCGGCCGCTCGATCATCAAGCTGTACAACATCACCGGAGGCAACGTGTTCTTCAAGGGCATTCGAATCGCTGCAGGTAAGCGTGGCTATGAAAATGCCATCGCCAAGGCCAAGGCTGATTACAAGGCTGCCGTGAAGGAGCATCCCGATCAGGAGGCCCAGCTGAAGGCCGCCATGGAAAAGACCGTCTCCGAGCAGAAGGAAGCCATGAAGTTGGCTATGGAGGAGCAGAAAAGCTGCGACAGGGAATATGCCAAGCAGCAGACTGCCGCCGTGAAGGCCAAGTATGCGCCCCTGCTGGAGAAGGCCACCGGCGACGAGAAGGCCGCCCTCCAGAGCGAGTACCGCAACGAGCTGCGCAAGGCCCGGAACGCCAAGCTGGTCACTCAGATCCAGATGATCTTCCAGGACCCCATTGCTTCTCTGGATCCCCGTATGACCGTCCGGGACATCATTGCTGAGGGCCTTGTCATTCAGGGCGAGCGGAATAAGCAAGCCATTGACGATAAGGTCAATGAGATGCTGGAGCTGGTGGGCTTGGTCCGGGAGCATGCGACCCGGTATCCCCACGAATTCTCCGGCGGTCAGCGGCAGCGTATCGGCGTGGCCCGGTCCGTCATTATGAACCCGGAACTGATCATTGCCGACGAGCCTGTGTCCGCTCTGGACGTTTCCGTGCAGGCTCAGGTCATCAACCTGCTGAACGAGCTGCGGGAAAAGTTTGGCCTGACGATCCTGTTCATCGCCCACGACCTGTCCGTGGTTAAGTACTTCTCCGACCGCATCGGCGTGATGTACTTCGGCAAAATGGTGGAAATGGCTTCCTCCGATGAGCTGTTTGCCCATCCCTTGCACCCCTATACCCGTTCTTTGCTTTCCGCTATCCCCCTGCCGGACCCCATTTACGAGAAGTCCCGTCAGCGGATCACCTACAATCCGTTGGCCGAGCATGACTACTCCGTGGATAAGCCCAGCTTCCGGGAGATCGTGCCGGGTCACTTCGTCCAGTGCAATGACGAGGAGTTTGCCCGGTATCAGGAAGAAATGAAGAAATGACCGAACGGACCAAAAGTATTCTGAAAAGCGGAATTTTCGCCATTGCCGTGGGGGCCCTGGTGTTCTTTACCAACCCCCAGGGCAGTGGAGATCTGTTCCGGCGGATTTGCGATGCCTTTTTTACGCCCGGCGCCCTGCTGCTGGGTTCTGCGGGGCTGACCTGGTGCCGGAACCGGGGCGCTTTTGATCTGCTGACCTATGGGATCACGTCGGTGTTCCACACCCATGTGCCCGGTGCCAGCATCGGCCACGCCCGGGACGAAAAGGAAGATTTCCTTACCTATCGGGACCGGAAGGCTGCATCCCGCAAGCCGCCCTATGGGACGCTGTGGGTGGGACTGGTCCTGACGGCCCTATCCGTCGTTTTGGTGGTCATTTACGAATTGGTATAAAAAAGACCTGCTGTTTTTCACAGCAGGTCGTTTCGTATCTTCTCTCAGGTTTCCGGAAATTTCTTTCGGATCTTCTTTTCCACGTTGGCAAAGCACAGGCCCAGCAGGAAAAAGCCCACCAGGGTTCCAACCAGAACCACGACCCAGGCAGTCACGTCCCAGGAAAGAAGCAATGCGCTCAGGGCCAATTCGGCACCCAGCAGGCCCATGCCTCCGTGGAAGAATACCGGCGGGGCGATTTCCTGTGCATAGGCCCAGCGCTCCGGGGTGGAACGGGCGAAGGCTGTATTGTAGCCGTAGCCACTGCGTGGGGCCATCCTTTTGGCCGGGTGTTTTCGCAGCAACAGCGCAGCGAGCAGGGTCACGCAGGGGATGATGAGGTTCAGCAGTGTCAGAGATTCCATTGAATTCCCTCCTTTGTCGTAATTATACACCAGTATTCCAAAAAAGAAAACCCTTGACAATGGACTTCTGCCGTGATATTATTAGCAAAATGCGCAGATGGAGGTCAAGGAAAATGATGCAGTCCCTGAGTCATGTGAATTTCTTTCAGGACGGGCATTTTGTTTTCCGGAACCAGTTTTTCTTCAAGGGCAAGGCACCCAGTGTTTCCGATTCCGTATTTGTTATCCCGGGTCTCGTTGATGTTCATGTACATCTTCGGGAGCCGGGATTTTCTTATAAGGAGACGATCAAAACCGGGACTGCCGCTGCTGCCGCCGGAGGTTACACGGCGGTATGCTCCATGCCCAACCTGGCTCCGGTGCCCGACACCTATGAAAATCTGAAGGTCCAGTTGGACGTTATCCGGCGGGATGCGGCCATTCAGGTCCTGCCCTTCGGGTCCATCACCCGTGGGGAATTCGGCGAGACCCTTTCCGACATGGAGGCCATGGCGCCTTATGTTGCCGGGTTCTCCGATGACGGCAAAGGGGTCCAGTCGGAGGAAATGATGCTGGAAGCCATGAAGCTGGCAAAATCCCTGGGAAAAGTCCTTTCGGCCCACTGCGAGGACAATTCCCTGCTCCACGGGGGCTACATCCATGCCGGGCGCTACGCCGCCCGGCATGGCCACAAAGGCATTTCCGCAGAATCCGAATGGGGCCCCATTGCCCGGGACCTGGACTTAGCGGCGAAAACCGGTTGTGCCTACCATGTATGTCACGTGTCCACGGCGAAAAGTGTGGATCTGATCCGGCAGGCAAAGAAATCCGGGGTGGACGTGACCTGCGAGACCGGACCCCACTACCTGCTCCTCTGCGACGAGGACCTACAGGAGGACGGGCGCTTCAAGATGAACCCGCCCCTGCGTTCCCCGGAGGACCGGGACGCTTTGGTGGAGGGTCTGCAGGACGGCACCGTGGACATGGTGGCCACGGACCACGCCCCCCACAGCGCTGAGGAAAAATCCAGAGGCTTGGCGGGAAGCCTGATGGGTGTTGTCGGCCTGGAATGTGCTTTCCCGGTGCTCTACACCGGTCTGGTGGAGACGGGAAAGCTGAGCCTGGAAGCCCTGGTGGAGCGGATGAGCCTGGCGCCCGCCCGCCGCTTCGGGATTGACAATCAGGATTGCTACGCCATATTTGATTTGAACGCACAGGAGAACATCGACCCGGAGCGCTTTCAATCTATGGGAAGGGCTACCCCCTTTGCCGGATGGAGCGTACACGCCGCCCATGTGGGTACCGTCTACCGGGGCAAACTGCTGGAGAAAGGAAGAAATGCATGAGAAAAGAACTGGACCGAAAGATCGTTTTGGAGGACGGCAGCGAATACCTGGGCTGGGGCTTCGGCGACACCGAAGTGACCCGTGTCTGTGAGATCGTGTTCAACACCTCCATGGTGGGGTATCAGGAAATTGCCTCCGACCCCTCTTACACCAATCAGATGGTGGTCATGACCTACCCCATCATTGGCAACTACGGCATCGCCGACGAGGACTTTGAGAGCCGCACACCCACCATCGGGGCTTTGGTGGTGCGGAATTACAACGATAACCCCTCCAACTTCCGCTACACCAAGACCCTTTCCGAGATTCTGGAAGAAAGCCACATTCCCGGCATTGCAGGCATTGACACCCGGAAGTTGGCCCGGAGTATCCGGGACAAGGGCAGCCGCCGGGTGGTTATCACGGCGGCTGCCACAACGAAAGAAGAAGCCCTGGCCCTGCTGGCGGTGACGCCGGTGCCCCACAACGCCGTGGCCCAGGTAAGCTGCCGGAAAAAGTGGTACTCCCGGACCTCCAACCACAAGTTCAACGTGGTGGCGGTGGACTGCGGCATGAAGCTGAACATCATCCGCTCCCTGAATCAGCGGGGCTGCAACGTGACCGTGGTCCCCTACAACACCTCCGCCGAGGAAATTCGCCGGATGGACCCGGACGGCATCTTCCTGTCCAACGGTCCCGGAGACCCTCAGGACGTGAAGCCGGTGATCCAGTTGGTAAAAGAGCTGCGGGGCGAATACCCGATCTTCGGTATCTGCCTGGGCCATCAGATGATTTGCCTGGCCTGCGGTGCCAAGACCTATAAGCTGAAATTCGGCCACCGGGGCGGCAACCATCCGGTGAAGAACCTGAAAACCGGGAGGCTGGAAATTACCAGCCAGAACCACTCCTACGCCGTAGATGAAAAGACACTGGCAGGCACGGGCCTGACGGTGACCCATGTGAATCTGCTGGACGGTACCGTGGAGGGTGTGGAAAGTCTGGAGGATCGCATCTTCTCCGTGCAGTATCACCCGGAAAGCGCTCCCGGCCCTCAGGACAGCACCTACCTGTTCGACCAGTTTTTGGATATGATGAAGGAGGCCCCTCATGCCTAAGAGAACGGATATTAAGAAGGTACTGGTCATCGGTTCCGGCCCCATCGTCATCGGGCAGGCGGCGGAATTCGACTACGCAGGCACCCAGGCCTGCATCGCCCTCCGGGAGGAGGGCTACGAGGTCATTCTGGTGAACTCCAACCCGGCCACCATCATGACCGACAGCTCCATGGCCGACAAGGTCTACATGGAGCCGCTGACTTTGGAATATGTGGCAAAAATCATCCGCTACGAGCGGCCCGACGCCATTCTCCCCGGCATCGGCGGCCAGACGGGATTGAACCTGGCCATGCAGCTGGAGCGCAAGGGCATCCTGGCCGAGTGCCAGGTGGAATTACTGGGTACTTCTTCTGATTCCATCGACATGGCTGAGGACCGGGAGAAGTTCAAGGAGCTGTGCCAGCGCATCGGAGAACCGGTGCTGCCCTCTCAAATCACCCATTCCATTCCGGAGGCTGAGCAGGCGGCGGAGGAGATCGGTTATCCGGTGGTCCTGCGGCCGGCCTTCACCCTGGGCGGCACCGGCGGCGGCTTTGCCGACAACGTGACCGAGCTGCGGGAAATCATGAAAAACGCTCTGAAGCTCTCTCCGGTCCATCAGGTGCTGGTGGAAAAGAGCATCCGGGGCTATAAAGAGATCGAGTACGAGGTCATGCGGGACCACGCCGACACGGTCATCACGATATGCAATATGGAGAACATTGACCCGGTGGGCATTCATACCGGCGACTCCATCGTGGTGTGTCCCAGCCAGACCCTGACCAATAAAGAGTATCACCTGCTCCGGGACAGCGCATTGAAAATCATCCGGGAGCTGAAAATCGAAGGCGGGTGCAACGTCCAGTTTGCCCTGGACCCGCAGTCCTTCAGCTACTACCTCATCGAGGTGAACCCCCGGGTGTCCCGGTCCTCGGCACTGGCCTCCAAGGCCTCCGGCTACCCCATCGCCCGGGTCAGTGCGAAAATCGCCGTGGGCATGACGCTGGACGAAATTCAGATTGCCAACACCCCCGCTTCTTTTGAGCCTGCCCTGGACTATGTGGTCACGAAAATGGCCCGGTTCCCCTTTGATAAGTTCACCTCCGCTTCCAACAAGCTGAACACCCAGATGAAGGCCACCGGCGAGGTTATGTCCGTGGGCCGGACCCTCGAGGAGAGCTTGCTGAAGGCTGTCCGGAGTCTGGAAATCGGGGCCGACCATCTGTATCTGCCCAAATTCGACCGGATGGACACGGCGGAGCTGCTGAATTATATCCGGGACGGCCGGGACGACCGTATTTTCGCCATCGCCGAGCTGCTGCGGCGGCACACGGATGTGGGCCTGGTGGCCAACGCAACGCAAATTGATATGCTGTTCCTGGATACGGTCCGGAACATCATCGACGAGGAGGCTTCCCTGAAAGAGCAGCCCTTCGATGTGGACGAGTTGGCCTATGCCAAGTCCATGGGCTTCTCCGATGCCGCCATCGCCCGGCTCTGGGAGACTGCTGAGGACGAAATTGCTCAGATTCGGGCCAAGAACAACATTCGCCCGGTGTACAAGATGATCGATACCTGCGCCAGCGAATTTGAAAGCTATATCCCCTATTTTTACGCCACCTACGAGGACGAGAACGAATCCCGTGTCAGTACCCGGAAGAAAATCCTGGTCCTGGGCTCCGGCCCCATCCGCATTGGCCAGGGCGTGGAGTTCGACTATTCCACGGTCCACGCCGTCCGGACCATCAAGGAAAGCGGCTACGAGGCCATCATCATCAACAATAATCCGGAGACCGTCTCTACGGACTACACCATCGGCGACAAGCTGTACTTCGAGCCTCTGACCGTGGAGGATGTGATGAACGTCATCGATCTGGAAAAGCCGGAGGGGGTCATTGCCTCCCTGGGCGGCCAAACGGCCATTAACCTGGCGGATAAGCTCATGCGCCGGGGGGTGAAGATCATCGGCACGGACAGCGCCGCCATCGACCGGGCCGAGGACCGGGACCAGTTCGAGAAGGTCATGGAGGAGCTGCACATCCCCCAGCCTACGGGCCGGGCCGTGACCCATGTGGAGGACGGCGTGAAGGCCGCCGCCGAAATCGGCTACCCGGTGCTGGTGCGGCCCAGCTTCGTGCTGGGCGGCCGGGCCATGCAGATCGTGGCCAACGAGGAAAGCCTGCGGCATTATCTGAAAACCGCCGTAGAAATCGATAGCGACAAGCCGGTGCTGGTGGACCGGTACATTGCGGGCAAGGAGCTGGAAGTGGACGCCATCTGCGACGGCACGGACGTGTTTGTCCCCGGCATCATGGAACACGTGGAGCGCACGGGCATTCACTCCGGCGACTCCATCAGCGTGTACCCCACCTTCTCCGTATCCCGGAAGGCTAAGGAGACCATTCTGGACTATACCCGGAAGCTGGGCCTGGGCATCGGCATCGTGGGCCTTTACAACATTCAGTTCATCGTGGACAAGCAGGAGCAGGTCTACGTCATCGAGGTGAACCCCCGGTCCTCCCGGACGGTGCCGTTCCTGTCCAAGGCCACGGGCTACTCCCTGGCGGACATCGCCACCAAGGTTATTCTGGGCGAAAGCCTTAGGAGTCAGGGCTATACGGAAATTTATCCCGCCGAGCGGCAGCGCCACTACGTGAAGGCCCCGGCCTTCTCCTTCTCCAAGCTGCGGGGGCTGGATGCCTACCTGTCCCCGGAGATGAAGTCCACCGGCGAGGCCATCGGCTATGATAAGACCCTGACCCGTGCCCTCTATAAGGCATTGCAGTCCAGCGGCATGAACGTGATGAACTACGGGTCGATTTTCGTGACCATTGCCGATGCCGATAAGGAGGAGGCGCTGCCTCTCATCCGCCGGTTCTACGAACTGGGCTTCAACATCGAGGCCACCCACGGCACCGCCGTGTTCCTGAAGGAGCATGGCATCCGCACCCGCATTCGCAAGAAGCTCTCCGAGGGCAGCGAGGAGATTCTCGACTCCATCCGCCGGGGCTATGTGACCTACGTGATCAACACGAGAGACATCAACGCAGATTCCGAGCTGGACGGCTACGCCATCCGCCGCTGCGCCGTGGAAAACAACGTGACCATGTTCACGGCCCTGGACACGGTCCGGGTGCTGCTGGACGTGCTGGAGGAGACCACGCTGTGCATCTCCACCGTAGATGCAGATTAAGGGGGGACGGCATGAAGGAAGTCAACTATACCGTCCTGACCAACGAGCAAATCGCTCCGGACACCTATAAAATGACCCTTTCCGGGGATACACATGCAATCACCCGGCCGGGACAGTTCGTGAATTTCCACATTCAGGGACTGTACCTGCGCCGTCCCATCTCCGTGTGCCGCCGGGAAGAAAATACCCTGACCATCGTCTATAAAGTGGTGGGAAAGGGCACCGGGGCCCTTTCCAAAATGACCGGCGGGGAAGTGCTGAACGCCCTGTCCGGCCTGGGTAACGGCTTTGATACGGCCAAAAGCGGAGACCGGCCGGTACTGATTGCCGGAGGCGTGGGGACACCCCCCATGGTCCAGCTTTGCAAAGACCTGCGGGAACAGGGAAAGCAAGTGACGGTCTGCCTGGGCTTCCGGTCCGATCAAGACGTGATCCTGGTGGACGAGCTGGAGGCCATGGGGGCAGAGGTCCGTATCGCCACCGAGGACGGCAGCCGGGGGACCAGGGGATTCGTGACCAACATCCTGCCGGAAAATGCCACCTATTTTTACGCCTGCGGCCCGGAACCCATGCTGAAAGCCGTGTACAAAGCCACGAATATGGACGGGGAGCTGTCCTTCGAGGAGCGGATGGGCTGCGGCTTCGGGGCCTGTATGGGCTGTACCTGCAAGACAAAGTACGGCAATAAGCGCATTTGCAAGGACGGCCCGGTGCTGACAAAGGGAGAGGTGATTTTCGATGCCTGATATGTCTGTTACCCTGTCCGGCCTGACGCTTACGAACCCGATCATCCCCGCTTCCGGCACCTTCGGCTTCGGCTATGAGTTTGCGGACCTGTATGACATCAACGTTCTGGGTTCCCTTTCCATGAAGGGGACCACAAAAGCCCCCCGCTTCGGCAACCCCACCCCCCGCATTGCGGAGATTCCCGACGGCCTCATCAACTCCGTGGGCCTGCAGAACCCCGGCGTGGAGAAAGTGATTTCCGAAGAACTGCCGAAATTGCGGCAGGTCTATTCCAAGCCGGTGCTGGCCAACATCAGCGGCTTTTCCGTAGACGAGTTCGTGGAGTGTGCCAAGAGATTTGACGAAGCCCAGGGCGTGGGCATTCTGGAAATCAACATTTCCTGTCCCAATGTCCACGGGGGCGGCATGAGCTTCGGCACGGACCCGAAAGCCGCCGCAGCCGTTACGGAAGCGGTGAAAAAAGCCGTGAAAAAGCCCGTTTATGTGAAGCTGACCCCCAATGTGACGGACATCACCGTCATTGCAAAGGCCGTGGAGGCGGCGGGGGCCGACGGCGTGTGCCTCATCAACACCCTTCTGGGAATGCGCATTGACTTGAAGCGCCGCCGCCCGGTCATCGCCAACAAAATGGGCGGAATGTCCGGTCCCTGCCTGCTGCCCCTGGCTCTGCGGATGGTCTATCAGGTCTACGAGACCGTGAACATCCCCATCATCGGCATGGGCGGCGTTGCAAGCGCCGAGGACGTGGTGGAAATGATGCTGGCGGGGGCCTCTGCCGTGGAGGTAGGGGCTGCCAATCTGGTGGATCCCTTCGCCTGCAAGCGCATCATCGAAGCCCTGCCGGAGACCATGAAAAAGTACAACATTGAAAAACTGAAAGACATTATCGGAGGTGCCCACTGATGGCGAAAGACGTAATTGTAGCACTGGATTTCCCCGGAGAAAAAGAGGTTTTTGATTTCCTGGACCTGTTCCGGGAGGAAAAGCCTTATGTAAAGATCGGCATGGAGCTGTTTTATGCCCTGGGACCCAACGTGGTCCGGGAGATCAAGGCCCGTGGGCATAAGATTTTCCTGGACCTGAAGCTCCACGACATTCCCAACACCGTCCGCTCCGCCATGGCCAGCCTTTCCCGGCTGGATGTGGACATGACCAACCTCCACGCCGCAGGCGGAAGCCGTATGATGGCCGAAGCCCTTACCGGCCTGACCCGGCCCGACGGCACCCGGCCCCTGCTCATTGCCGTGACCCAGCTGACCTCCACCTCTCAGGAGACCCTGGAAAAGGACCTGCTCATTGAGAAGCCCATGGAGGACGTGGTGGCCCATTACGCTGCCGTGGCCAGGGAAAGCGGCCTGGACGGCATCGTCTGCTCCCCCCTGGAGGTCCCCGGCGTGAAGGCCCGGCTGGGAAAGGAATTCCTGACCGTGACCCCCGGCGTGCGCTTTGCCGACGGAGACGCGGGCGATCAGGTCCGGGTAACGACTCCCGCCAAGGCACGGGAGCTGGGATCCGATTATATCGTCATGGGCCGCCCCATCACCCGGGCGGCGGACCCGGTGGCGGCTTACCGCCGGGCCATGGCAGAATTTGTGGGATGAGAAAAGGAGAGAAAAAGCTATGAAAAAAGAAATTGCAAAGGCATTGCTGTCCATTCAGGCGGTGTTCCTCCGTCCCGACGAGCCTTTTACCTGGGCCAGCGGCATCAAAAGCCCCATTTACTGCGACAACCGCCTGACCCTGACGGCCCCTGCCGTTCGTACCGAAATCGAAGAAGGTCTGGCTCAGACCATCCGGGAGAACTACCCGGAGGTGGAGGTGCTGATGGGTACATCGACTGCCGGTATCGCCCACGCAGCCATTGTGGGCCATCTTATGAACCTGCCCATGGGCTACGTCCGCTCCGGCAACAAGGACCATGGCCGCCAGAACCGCATCGAGGGCCGGTTGGAGCCGGGAGCGAAGGTCGTTGTGGTGGAGGACCTGATCTCCACCGGCGGCAGTGTGCTGGAAGTGGTGGACGCCCTTCGGGAAGCGGGGGCCCAGGTGCTGGGCGTGGTGAGCATCTTCACCTACGGCATGAAGAAGGGCCTGACCCGGCTGGCCGAGGCCAATGTGAAGAACATCAGCCTGACGGATTTCGACGCCGTGGTAGAGACCGCCGCCGAGACCGGCTATATTCAGCCGGAGGACGTGACCCGGCTGAAAGCCTTCCGGGATAACCCCTCCGATGAAAGCTGGATCCACAACTAAGGAGGCTCCTATGCGGCATTTACTGGATATTATGGACCTGAGCGTGGCGGAAATTGATGAACTGATTGCCACCGCCAACGACATCATCGCCCGTCCGGCGGCCTATGCCGATGTCTGCGCCGGGAAAAAGCTGGCCACCCTGTTCTTTGAGCCCTCCACCCGGACCCGCCTCAGCTTCGAGGCGGCCATGCTGGACCTGGGCGGCAAGGTCCTGGGCTTCTCCGATGCCCAGTGCAGCTCCTCCAGCAAGGGCGAGAGCGTGGCGGACACCATCCATGTGGTCAGCTGCTATGCCGACATCATCGCCATGCGCCACCCCAAAGAAGGCGCCCCCAGAGTGGCCTCCATGCACAGCGAGGTCCCGGTTATCAACGCCGGGGACGGCGGCCACAACCATCCCACCCAGACCCTGACGGACCTGCTGACGATCTCCCGGGAACTGGGACGGCTTAACGACTTCACCATCGGCTTCTGCGGAGATCTGAAATTCGGCCGGACGGTTCATTCCTTGATTTCGGCCCTGTCCCGGTATACGGGCATCAAGATCGTCCTGATCTCCCCGGAGGAGCTGGAGCTGCCGGACTACATCCAGCGGGACGTTATCGACAAAAACGGCCTGGAATCCTACAAGACCACGGACCTGCTGGAGGTTATGCCCCAACTGGACGTGCTGTACATGACGAGAGTCCAGAAGGAGCGGTTTTTCAACGAGGACGACTACCTTCGGCTCCGGGATAGCTACATCCTCACCCCGGACAAGCTGGACACGGCGAAAAAGGACCTGAAAATTCTCCATCCGCTGCCCCGTGTCAACGAAATTTCCGTAAAAATTGACGCTGACCCCCGTGCCTGCTATTTCAAGCAGGTGAGAAACGGCAAATTCATCCGCATGGCCCTGATTCTGAAGCTCTTGAAGGAGGCGGAAGCATGAACATCGACGCAGTGAAGAACGGCATCGTGCTGGACCACATCCCCGCCGGCCGGAGTATGGAGATTTACAAAGCTCTGGAACTGGAAAAGCTGGATTGCCAGGTGGCCATCATCCGCAATGCCCAGAGCGAGAAAATGGGCAAGAAGGACATCCTGAAAATCGACGCAGACGTGGACCTGGACTTCACGGTGCTGGGGTATCTGGCTCCGGGCATCACCGTGAACATTATCCGCGATGGGCTCCGGGCGGAAAAGCGCTGCCTGGAGCTGCCCGCGGAGGTCCGGGGGGTCATCCGTTGCCGGAATCCACGGTGCATCACCTCGGTGGAGCAGGAGCTGGAGCAGGTGTTCCGGCTCACGGACCGGGAGAACCGGGTCTACCGGTGCTGGTATTGTGACTCTGCCGCCCATGACAGCGGGATATGAGAAGAAAAAGAAGCCTTCCCCTGGGGGAAGGCTTTTCTCTGTCCCGGCAGGGCCAGCGTCGATTTTTACTGCGCAAATATTCCAACTTAGCGCATCGGGGCATGCCCACGCCCCCACAAAGCCCTGCCGGGGGAACGCTTTTATTCTCCATTGAGTCTTGCGGTGGCCCGATCCAGACCGTTTTGCAGGGCGGCGTATTCAGCTTCCGTGACGGCGCTCAGAGCGCCTAGCTCATAGGCCGTCATGGCATTTTCCAGCCGTACCACCCGATGGTCCGCCCCAGACCCTACCGTGGCGATGGGGGTGGCCGTGTAGGATGTGATCTTCGTCTCCCCGGTGGTGTTGTCCCGGGTAATTTCCAGATCCAGCAGCACGGAATATTCCGTACCGGCCCGGTCTCCGGCGCTGAAAAAGTCCCCCAGGGAGTAGCACACCAGCTTGCCGGTGCCCTCGTTGAACTCCACCTGCTGCACATAATGGGGATGGCTCCCCAGAATGGCATCCACGCCGTTGTCGAACATCAGGTCCCGGATGGTGGTCTGGGTAGAGGAGATGAGATCGTTGTATTCGCTGCCCCAGTGGAGCAGGGCGATGGTCACGTCCGGCTGCTCGTTGGCCACGGCCTTCAGAATCTGCGTGATTCCGGCGGTGTTGACGGTCTGGTAGTCCTCGTCGTAGTCCGTGTAGAGAAGATTCACGCATTTGTCGCTGCCGTCGGGCAGGGTCATGTTGTCCATGCCCTTGGTAAAGGCCACCAGGGCTACCCGGATGCCGTTGACCTCCCGGATGATATAGCCCTTGCCCTTCCGGGCATCGGCGTTGGTGGCGTATGTCCCCACGCCGGTGAGACCTGCCCGCCGGACCGCCTGCAAGGAGGCGGACAGGCCGCTGATGCCTCCGGCGATGCTCTTGGAGTTGGCAAGCTGCAGCACGTCCACACCGGCATACTTCAGCGCTGTCAGCATGGTCTCCGGGGCGGAGACGCTGGCGGTACCGTAGGGCTGACCGGCCAGAATGCCCTCAAAGTTCAGGCAGGCCAGGTCCGCCGTGGCCAGAATGGGCATTACGTCCTGAAAAGTCGTGGTATAATCGCCGCTGTCGCCCACGGCGTTCACCGTTTCGTCGCAGACCACCAGATCGCCGCCGGCGGCAATGTGAATGACGGTGGTGGGCTTGTTGGGCAGAATACGTTGCGGTTGGTCCACCCGCACCGGGGCGGTGGTGGATTCCGTGGAAGCCTCCGTTGGGGCTTCCGCTGATATATTCGCGGCAGGACCGCTTTCGCCATTCTCTGGCGCGGCACCGCCCTTCCGGGACACGGCAATGATGACGGCGGCGCTGGCCAGAAGCACCAGTGCCGCAGCCAGCAGCCGAAGGCGCAGCTTCCTGACCTCCGCCGCCCGCTGCCGTTGCAGCTGCTCCCGGCGGGCTCTGCGTTGGTTTGCATCTCGGTTTTCGGGCATGAGCCCACCTCCTTTGATCTCGTCCTTGTTTGATAAGTCCCTATTATACACGATTTTTTCCGGTTTCTCAACCCTGAATTCCGACTTTGCTCCCGGTGGCGGTTGCTTTTTCCGGCGGATTATGGTAAAATAAGCGCAAATTTCGGAAAGGAGACGGACGGATGCGAAAGCTGCCCCCCATTTTGCTGCTCGCCATATTGGTGCTGGCTCTGGCTCTGCCGGTTCGGGCGGACTCTGCGGCCACGGGTCTGGACGTGACCGCTGCCGTCTCCACCGACGGAAGCGTCAGCGTTACGGTGCTGTTGACGGCCCATTTGGACCTGCCGGACAGCGACCTGGCCTTCCCGGTACCCGCCGGGGCGAAAAACGTGACCCTGAACGGGAATAGCGTGAAAGCCAGCCACTCCGGGGATACCCAGCTGGTGAGTCTGGCGGGCCTCACCGGGGATTCCGGGGACTTTTCGGTTACCATCGGCTACACGCTTCCCTCTCAGGTGGCCTACCGGTCCGACGGCAAGGCCCAGCTGACACTGCCTTTGCTGTCCGGCTTTCATCTGCCCATTCAGAGCGGCACCTTCCGGGTGAGCTTGCCCTCGGCATTTACCGCCAAGCCGGTGTTTTCCAGCGGCTATTACCAGACGGGCATTGACGGAAGCCTGAAAATTTCCAGCGCCGTTGGCTCCGTCACGGCAACAATCACCGCCACCCTGCGGGACCGGGAGACTCTGACCATGACCGTGGAGGCTCCCACGGAGTTGTATCCGGAGGTAGACCCCACGGCGGTCCATCCGGAGAAAATTTTCTCCCCCATGCTGCTCATTTGTGCCGGACTGGCGCTTCTCTATTACATTTTCTTTCTGCGCTTCCCGCTCCTGTTCCCGGAGACCACGGCGGACCCGCCGGAGGGCATCACTGCCGGGGAGTTGCCCACGGCCCTGACCTGCCGGGGGGCAGACCTGACGCTGATGGTCCTGTCCTGGGCACAGCTGGGCTATATCCTCATTTATCTGGAGGAGGACGGGCGAGTGACCCTCCACAAGCGCATGGGCATGGGCAACGAGCGCAGCAGCTTCGAGCAGAAATGCTTCCGGCGGCTGTTCGCGGACCGCTCCATGGTCAACGCCACGGGGAAAAACTATGCCATGCTGGCGGACCAGGTGTCCCGGATGGGGCATTACCGGGGTTGGGTGGACCGGCGCTCCGGCCGAAAGGACGTGGTGCAGTTTCTGGGAAGGCTGATGGGCCTGACCGGGGGCGTGCTTATCGGCTGCGGCCTGGTGAAAAACGGAGTTCCCGCCATTCTGACGGGCATTTTGTTCGGAATCCTCGGAATGTGGTCCGCAGGAAAAATTCAGGTGGCGGGCATTCTGCTGCTGCGGCCCAACCGCCGGTTGGCGCTGGAAACCTTGGGCCATTGCGCCGTCTGGGTGCTGCTGGGGCTGCCATCCGGGCAACTGAGTACGGCGGTGCTGCTGGTCCTGGGCGAACTGCTGCTGGGGACCGGAGCGGCCTTCGGCGGTCGGCGGACAAAATCGGGCAAGCAGGCTGCCGCGCAGGCCCTGGGTCTGCGGAAATACCTGAAAACCATCAACCGTGGCGAATTGCAGCGGCTCAGCCGGCGGAACCCGAATTTCTTCTTTGACCTGTATCCCTACGCCATCGCCTTGGGCGTGGACCGGGCCTTTGCACGGCAGTTCGGGGCCATGCGTCTGCCGGGATGCCCTTACCTGACCACGGGTATGGACGGCCACATGACCGCCGGGGAGTGGGGCCGGTGGATCAGCGAGACGGCGGAGGACATGGACCGCCGGAAGAAGCGCCTGAAAAGCGGCCGCCTCCGTGCGGCGCTGAACGCCCTGACGGCCCCTGCAGAGCCAAGAAGAAAGCCCAAGGACAGACGAAAAAGAAGATAAATAAGCATGCAGCAAAGAAGCCGCCCCGGGGGAAATTTCCCTGGGGCGGTCAGTCTTTCGGCGAGGCGCAAAATAGCCTTCCCCCAAATGCACAACCCTCCCCAACGCTTCTGCGCCGGGGAGGGTTTCTTCGTTTTTCTCGTTTACAGCCGGAATTTCAGGATAAATTCGTTCCGGGAGGCGGGGTAGAGGCTCACGCAGTATTCAAACAGGTCGTTGTCGGAATCGTAGGTGGTGGAGATCATGCTCAGAGCCAGGGACTGATTCTCCACGCCCATGAGCCGGGAGGACCGGGAGTCCAGCGTTACGGCGCCGATGTGTTTTTCCACATATTTCCGGTACAATCCGTTCTCGGCCATGGCCTTATGGACGGAAACGTTGGAAAAATCATAATTCTGCAGGAAGGAATACTTCATGGTGAAGTAGGAGGTGTTCAGCACGATGGGGCCGTCGTCGAAGCTGTCCTTGCAGTAGCGCAGGCGGCTCAGCTTCAGAACGTTGCTGCCCTCCGGCAGCTGCAGTGCCCGGCAGACCGCATCCTCGCCCCGCATGACCCGGAATTCGATGATCTCGTTGGAAATTTCTTTGCCGTGGCGGTGCATTTCCTCGGCAAAGCTCTCAATGAAGATGGTGGTGTCCTCCAGCCGCATGGGATTGGTGACAAAGGTGCCCTTGCCCTTCACCCGTTTCAGGTAGCCGTCGTTGACCAGGGACATCATGGCGGTGCGAACGGAGGAACGGCTGATGCCAAACTGCTCACACAGCTCCAGCTCCGTGGGGAGCATATGGCCTACAGGCCACTCGCCGCTCTGGATCTTTGTCATGATATATTCGGAAATCTGGGCGTGTAAAGGCTTCATTGCGTTCTGCTCACTCTTTCTGGTGTCATTCTTACATCCATTATAGCGGAAATTCCCGGAATGTCAAATCCATATCAAGAGAAATCGGAACTTTTTTCAAATTATTTTCCGTTCTGGATTTCGTTTCGTCGAGATGACCAAGAAAGACCTGACATATTTGTGCAACTGGATGAAATGTGCGGACGTGAGAAGATTTTACACGGAAATGTATTGACATTTATTGGGCGGGCCGCTATAATTGGAGATACAGATGGCGCTGTGTTGGGTCATTATCACCAATTGAGAGCTGCCGGGGGGTTCGATTTCCGACAATCTTCAGCGGTTCCATTTTACAATGACATGACATGGACTTGAAAAACGGGCATATGAGCATCTGACGCTCCGGAAATATGCTAAATCAAAACATGAAAAGGAAGAATGGATCATGAAGAAACGCATCCTCGCTGCTCTGTTGGCGGTTGCCATGCTGGCTTGCTCTCTGGCTGCCTGCTCCACCTCCGACACCCCCAGCACCACCGCTCCCTCCACTACCGGCGGCAGCACTGCCGACACCACCAAGGCCACCGAGCCCGCTTCTGCGGAGAAGCCCAAGGAGACCATCACCCTGAAGCTGTGGGGCGGCGTGCAGCCCGAGTATGGCTATCAGGAACTGTGCGATAACTTCAACAAGGAATACGCCGATAAGGGCATCCAGGTGGAGTACACCCGCTATGTGAACGACGACAACGGCAACCTGCAGCTGGATACCTACCTGATGGGCGGCGACCAGATCGACATTTACATGGGTTACGGCGGAAAGACCCGCCTGATCAACCGGCAGGAAGCCGGCATGGCTTACGACATGACCGACTACCTGACCGCTCACGGCTTCGACCCGGTGGAAGAGCTGGGCGCTGCCAACGTGATCCCCTACCAGATCGACGGCAAGTATTACGCCTTGCCCACCAAGTACGAGAACGCGAACTGGTGGCTGTGCAATGCGACCATGTTCAAGGAAGCCGGCATCGAGCTGCCCCTCCACGGCTGGACCTACGCCGAATTTGAGGAAGCCTGCAAGAAGCTGACCCACGGCGAAGGCCAGGACAAGGTTTACGGTATGTACTGGAACCTGGTGAAGGACTTCAACGGCGCTACCAACTTTATGCCCCAGATGATCACCGAGTACGGAATGTACACCGACGAGACCATGACTGCCACCAACCTGAACAACGATATTTACAAAAAAGGTCTGCAGATGATGGTGGACTCCTTCAACGAAGGCTGGGGCACCAGCTATGAGCAGGTGGTTGCCGACGGTCTGACCTTCGACAACACCTTCCTGGAAGGCAAGGCTGCTATCTCCACTACCATTTCCAACCTGCGTCTGGTGAAGGACACCGCCACTTATCCCCGTGACTTCGAGACTGCCATCATCCCCGCTCCCGTGCCTGACGAGAGCTACATGGACAACTGGGACTTCTCTACCGTCACCGGTGCCGGCGACTTGATCTGCGTGAACCCCAAGTCTGCGCATGTGGAAGAGGCCATGGAGTTCGTCCTGTGGTACATTCAGGGCGGCATGGCTCCTCTGGCCAAGGGCGGCCGTATCCCCCTGTGGAAGGGCTTTGATCCGGACCTGGTCCTGAACAGCCTCTGCGAGGAGAAAGGCGTCATCAACGAGGAGTCCGTCCGTACCTACATGAGCATCGGCCGTGACCAGGGCCTGAAGTCCTACACCACCTCCGCCGATTCCAAGATCAAGGCCATCCGCAAGGAAGAGATGGAAGCCGCTTTCTACGGCAAGAAGACGGTCGACCAGGCCTGCGAGGACGCAAAGACCCGTGCCGATGAGCTGCTGAAGAAGTAAACACACCATTTTCACACGCAAAAGCGGGGGGAGCAAGCATTCCCCCGCTTTTCTTTGAAGGAGGTACCCATGCAAGGAAAAAGAAAGAAGGAGCTGAAGCAGTCCCTGACGGCTGCCAGCTTTCTGGCACCCAGTCTACTGGGCCTGATTTTGTTCTCTGCCGTCCCGGTGGTATTTTCCATGTTCATCAGCCTGACGGACTGGAACTACGTCAACGGCATCGGCAACTGGAACTTCGTTTGGTTTGAAAACTTCAAGAAGCTGTGGAGCGACGAGTGGTTTCGTGCCTCCCTGTGCAACACCTTCGTTTACACCGTGGTCACCGTGCCCATCGGCCTGTTCCTGGCCGTGGTCATCGCTGCGCTCATCGACCAGTTCTGTGCCAAGAAGCTGGCCGGTATGCTGCGTGTGACCATGTATATGCCGAAAATTTGCAATATTGTGGCTTCCGCTGCCGTGTGGACTATGCTATACTCTACATATGGTCCCTTCACCCAGCTGATGAAGGCTCTGGGCTGGACGGATCCCCCCCGGTTCCTGGCCAGCTACACCTGGGCGCTGCCCGCCGTTATGCTCATGTCCATCTGGCAGGGCCTGGGCTACCATGTGTTCCTGTACTCTGCTTCCCTGACCAGCCTGCCCAAGGACATCTATGAGGCGGCCGATCTGGACGGCGTCAACGGCATCCAGCGCTTCTTCTACATCACGCTGCCCCAGCTGAAGCCCACCACCTTCTTCCTGACGGTAACCGGCATCATCTCCTCCTTCAAGGTCTTTGGCCAGATCAACGTCATGACCCACGGCGGCCCCGGCAGCAGCACCTACACCCTGGTGTACTACATTTACAAGTCCGCATTTACGTATTATGAGATGGGCTACGCCAGTGCCGTTGCCATGGTGCTGTTCGCGATCCTGCTGTGCGTGACGCTGTATCAGTGGCATCACAACAAAAATAACGACTAAGGGAGGAAATGCAGATGACGACCACTACAAAACCCAAGAACGCTCTGCATATCCGCCGGGATACGCCGGTGAAGGTGCTTTTCACCATCCTGCTGTGCGCCTTTGCCATCATCATGATCGTCCCCTTTATCTGGATGATCTCCTCCTCCTTCAAGCAGCAGCGGGACGTTATGTCCATTCCCATTCAGTGGATTCCCAAGAATCCCACCTGGGATAACTTCCGGAAGGTCCTGCACATCAACTCCAACGGTAAGGACTACCACTTCATGCTGGCCTACTGGAACTCCATCAAGGTCTCCGTGCTGTCCACCACCGTCAGCATCTGTTCTGCCATGATGGCCGGCTACGCCTTCGCAAAGCTGCGCTTCAGGGGGTCCAATGTGCTCTTCATCCTCTACCTGACCCAGATGATGATCCCCTCTCAGCTGACCCTGATCCCCCGGTTTGTGGCGTTCTCGTCCCTGAACCTGACCAACACCCACTTCTCCATCATCGCTCCCAAGCTCATCAGTGTCAGCGCTACCTTTATGATGCGCCAGGCCTTCATGGGCGTGCCCAATGAGCTGCGGGAAAGCGCCCTGATTGACGGCGCCAGCGAATGGCGGACCTTCTTCAACATCAATGTGCCTCAGATCACCCCGACCATCGGCGCTTTGGTCACCACCCAGTTTCTGGATAGCTGGAACAGCTACCTGGATCCCCTGGTGTTCCTGCCGGATTGGCGTCTGCAGACCCTGCCCATCGCCCTGAACCAGTTCGTGGGTGAGGAAGGCACGGCCTACAACCTGGTCTCCGCAGCCTGCTGCCTGACGGTCATCCCGGTGTTCATCGTGTTCCTGTGCGGCCAGAAGTTCTTTGTCAAGGGTCTGACCGTGGGCGCCGTGAAGGGCTAAAAAAGAGGTGTTTTTCCCATGGAATCCATCAATGATTATCAGGAGCGGGAGCCGAGGCGGCAGACCGCCTTCGGCCGGTGGGGGCAGACCATTCTGGGCCATTTCCCCTTCCATGCGGGCGTCGCCCTGCTGCAAAGCCTGTCGTTTCTGCCCGGCGCCGCCTGTATTTACCTGTATGGGCGGCTGGGAGGCGCCGTTTTCCTGGTAGCGGGTTGGCTGCTGCTGGGCCTGACGGGGCCGGTGTATGCGGCCATGCAGAAAATGACCTGGCAGGAGCAGTTCGACTTCCCCTGTTACCTGTACCGGGAATTCTTCCAGGAGATCAAGAAGAATTTCCGCCAGGGCTACTGCATGGGCATTCTCTTCACGGCTCTGTGGGGATTGGTGCTTGCGCCCCTGGTCATTGCCGAAATGAGCAAAATTTCCCTGCCGGTGTGGGCGGTCATTGTTATGCTGGCGGCGGCCTGCCTGCTGCTCCTGATGAGTGCCTACGGCTTCTATCAGATGGGCCGCTGGCAATTAAGCGTTGGGGCCATGGTGAAAAACGCATTGCTTCTCGTGTTCGCATTGGGCCTGCGGAGCTTTGCGGTGCTGCTTCTTTGGGCGGGATATCTGGTGCTGTTTGCCCTGTTCCCTCCCTATGTGCTGCCCGTGAACCTGATTTTGGGCATTCCCGCCCTGCTGACCGTCACGGCCCAGGCCATTTATGTGCCCAGAATCGACAAAATGATGGGTATGGCACGGGACATGGAGAAGAAAGAAGATTAGGAGGTTCCCCTATATGAACGGATTCAAAACAGTCCTTGCAGATTATGATTTTATCGTGGTCGGCGGCGGCATGACGGGCCTGTGTGCAGCCCTGGCGGCTGCCCGGCACGGAGCCCGGACGGCGCTGGTACAGGACCGGCCGGTGCTGGGCGGCAACGCCAGCAGCGAAATTCGGATGCACATTTGCGGCGCGACAGCCAATAACGAAAAACCCGAGCTGTCCGAGGGCGGCATCGTTCACGAGCTGATGCTTTCCAACAAGCGGGTCAATGACAGCTATAATTTCTCCATCTGGGACGCCGTGCTTTTTGATGCGGCCAAGAAGGAGAAAAATCTCGACCTGTACCTGAACTGTGCCATGCACTCGGCCACCTGCGTCAACGGAGAGGTCAAGAGTATCGAGTGCTATCAGCTGACCACGGAAAAGCAGATTTTCCTCTCCGGTAAGATCTTTGCCGACTGCACCGGCAACGGTACCCTGGCAGCCTTCGTGGGGGCCGAATTCCACACCGGCAGCGAGGGTAAGGATGCCTACGGCGAGGAGCACGCACCGGAGAAGCATAATGAGGACCGGATGGGCAACACCCTTCTGTTCAAGGCCATCGACCGGGGCCATCCGGTGGAGTTCATCCCGCCGGTGGAGGTCATGCACTTCACCGAGGACCAGCTGCGTCTGCGCAAGCATACCAATCAGGTGCCGGCCTCCATTCTGGAGAAGGCCACCGAGTCCGAGCGGCGGATGCTCTATGACGGCTACTGCCAGGACTACGGCTACTGGTGGATTGAAATTCCCGGTACCTCCGACGATATTATTTCCGAGTACGAGGACATCCGGGACCAGCTGGTCAAGGCTGTGTACGGCGTGTGGGATCACATCAAGAACGGCGGCGACCACGGTGCGGCCAATTTCGACCTGATCTGGGTGGGGATGGTCCCCGGCGTTCGGGAGAGCCGCCGCATCATCTGCGATTATATGCTCAATGAGAACGATGTGCTGCACAACCATCGCTTCCCGGATGTCGTGGCCTACGGCGGCTGGCACATCGATAACCATGTGCCCGGCGGCTTGTACACCGCCGACAAAGTGCCTTCCTTCGTTTATGAGTTCCGGGGGTCCTACGATATCCCTTACCGGAGCTACCTGGTGAAGGGCAAGACCAACCTGTACGCAGGCGGCCGGTGCATGGGCGCTTCCAAGCTGGGCATGGCCAGCTCCCGGGTCATGGGTACCTGCGCCATCGGCGGCCAGGCCATCGGTACGGCGGCGGCCCTGTGCCTGAAGGGCGACGGCGATATTCGCCATGTGGACGTGGAGACATTGCAGCAGACCCTTCTTCGGGACGATTGCTACCTGCCCCTCCATAAAAACACCGATCCCCTGGATCTGGCCCGTGACGGTAAAGTCACGGCATCCTCCCAGCAGGCGGATTACCCCGCAGCGGACATCCTCTCCGGCATTTCCCGCTGTGTCGAGGGGGCCCACAACGAGTGGCGGTCCGATGGGCTCTCCGAGAACGGCGAGTGGGTACGGCTGGACCTGCCGAGGACTGGCAGAATTCGCCGGGTGCAGGTGACCTTCGACTCCAATTTCAATTTGGAGAAGAAGATCACCCTGTCCTCCCGCCGCCAGCAGCAGCAGGAGATCGGCGTTCCCAAGGAGCTGGCGAAGGATTACGATGTGGAGCTGCTTCTGGGCGGAGCGGTCGTGGCTACGGAACAGCGCCGGGACAACTTCCAGCGGCTTTGCCGCATCGACTTCAACGGCGTGGAATGTGACGCCGTCCGGGTAACGGTGAAGGCGGCCAACGGCATTTCCGAGGCAAGAATTTTTGAAATTCGGGCCTACGAATAATTCAGGAATTCGCCCTGGGGAGGTGGGATTTTCCTGGAAACGCCTCAGGGCGAACGGTGTTTCCACAGACTTCCTGCCGGGACGGAGAAAAAGCCTTCTCCCGGGGTTGTGCCCTGCACGGCGAATAGAAATGATGATCACTGCCGTTTTCCCGATTTTATCTTTACGCATTCCATGCGGCGTGCTATACTATCCTCAGACAGAAAAGGAGACGATTTTTATGCGTTTATCCACATCCACCAATCTCTTTAACTTTGACCGATCCGTACCCTATGAGATCCCCATGGAAGATGCCATCCTGACGCTCCGCAAGGCAGGCTATACCTATCAGGATGCAAACCTGTGCGGGATGTGCCGCCCTGGGAAAAAGGAATCCTCCCTGACCCAGGATGACTGGTTGGAACGGGCGCTCCGTTGGCGAAGCCTGGCCGACCGGGAAGGGGTCTCCTTCCTGCAGGCACACGCATTTTTTGCGGTGAAAGGGTCCAATATTTCCGCAGGAAGCCTGCCCGACGGGGAGTTCGGCGAGGAAATGATGCGCCGCAGCGTCCTGGCTGCCGAGGTGCTGGGCGTAAAGTGGATGGTGGTCCACCCGGTCAACATCCTCACTGACGGCCACAATGACCCCGAAGCCAGTTTCCGCTACAATCTGGAATATTACGGAAAATGGGCCGAATTTTTCTGTAAGCATCATGTGGGCATGGCCATCGAGAACATGATTTCGGCCGGAAAGCACAACAGCGTCTGGGCGGACATCGACCGGCTTTGCGCTCTGGTGGATGCCATCGGCCGGGACGACGTGGGCGTGTGCATCGATACGGGCCATGCGAACCTGTCCGGCTTCAAGGCGGAGGACGCGATTCGGAAGGCAGGGCATCGGCTCCGTGCTACCCACATCAATGACAACCATGCCAACGGTGTGGACGAACATCTGGCGCCTTATATGGGAAATATCGATTGGGCTGCCGTGGTGAAAGCCTTACGGGACATCGAC
The DNA here is from genome assembly GCA_022770345.1 of Clostridiales bacterium. Taxonomy (GTDB): domain Bacteria; phylum Bacillota; class Clostridia; order Oscillospirales; family Oscillospiraceae; genus Faecousia. The sequence continues at coordinate 30,995 of JALEII010000076.1, forward strand.
TACGCACACGATTTCTCCTTCGAGACCCATCACTTGACTTCCTGCTTCCCGGCAGCCATCCAACCGGAATTGATTCGCTTTTCCTATCAACTGGGATGCTATCTGCTTTCCGGTGAGGCAGAGAAGCCGTGAAAACAGTTATCGGCATCGATTACGGCACCCAATCCGCCCGGGCCTTGCTCCTGAGCGCCGAGGATGGCCGGGTGCTGGCCAGCTATTCCAGCCCTTATCCCCACGGGATCCTGCCCGGGGACCTGTGCAGCGCGGAGGATTACGAGGACCTTCTTTACATCCTGCTGCGGAAAGTGACCCCGGAGGAATACCGGTCCACCGTGGCGGGCATCTGCGTGGATGCCACCTCCATGACCTTGGTTCCTGTGGCTGCGGACGGGGAAATTCTGGGCCGGAAGCCGGAGTTTGCCAATGAGCCTCACGCCCAGATCAAGCTGTGGAAGTGCCATTCCGCCCAGGCCCAGGCCAAGGAAGCCGAGGATCTGGCCCGGAAAATGAATGCGGCTTTCATCCGCCGGACCGGCGGACGCATCAGCAGCGAATGGATGCTGCCGAAATTACTGAAAATCCGGGACGAAGCCCCGGAGATCTACGAAAAGATCGACCTGGCCTTTGACCTGTGCGAATTTTTCACCTACCGGCTCACCGGCGAAATTCACCGTGGCACCGGCTCCATGGGCTTCAAAGCCAACTGGAGCCCGGAACAGGGCTTCCCGGACCGGGACTTTATGGAGGCCCTGCGGCCGGGCTTCGCCGACGAGTATGCTTATAAGCTCCGTGGCCCGGTGAACACCCCCGGCGAAAAAGTGGGCGTTCTGCGTAAGGAACTGTCCGACAAGCTGGGGCTGCCGGACAACGTGGCCGTCGCCACCGGTGTGCTGGACGGCTTCACGTCCCTGGTGTCCCTGGGCGCCCTGCAGGAAGGGGACGGAGCCATGATTTTGGGCACGTCCTCCACCCTGACCCTCCAATTCCCGGAATACCGGGAGGTGCCGGAGGTCTGCGGTGTGGCGAAAGACGGCCTGACCAAGGGCCTGTACGGCCTGGATTCCGGCCAGTGCGCCAACGGCGACCTGCTGGCCTGGTTCCTGGAAAACGGCCTGCCCGGCAAGATCACCGACGAGGCCAAGGAGCGGGGGATGAATGTTCACGCCCTGCTGTGCGAAAAAATGAAAGAGCCTTGGAACTGCGCCCTGACGGTGGTGGACTGGTTCAACGGCAGCCGGAACGCCCCCAGCGACCTAAGCCTTACCGGCTCCATCCATGGCATGACCCTGCGGACCAAGCCGGAGGACATTTACCTGGCCATGCTTCAGGGCCTGGCCTGCGGCATGGGGGAGAACATCGCCGTCTGCGAGGAGTGTGGCGTACCGGTGAAGCGTATCGTGGCCACCGGCGGTATTACGGAGAAGAATCCCTTTATGATGCAGCAGTACGCCAACATCCTGGACCGGGACATCGCCGTGGGCAACTTCCCGGAGGGGCCGGCCCTGGGCGCCGGGATTTTCGCCGCCGTGGCGGCGGGCATTTACCCGGACGCTCTGGCGGGCTTTGAAGCCATGGGCGTGAAGAAATTTACCCATTATGCCCCGGACCAGGCCCATCGGGCGGAGTACGCTGCCATCCGGCAGCGGAACCACGCCGCCCGGCTCATGGAAGTCCGGCGGCAGAAAGAAAAATAAGCAGATTGCCCCGACGGTTCGGATGGACTGTCGGGGCAATGTTTTTTTGGAAAATCTTCAATGATGCTTTGTAGGGGCGGCGGCATGCCCCGCCCGCACGAATTCCATACGCAGAACCGGCGTGGCGCAAAAT
>JALEII010000024.1 GCA_022770345.1 Clostridiales bacterium
CGTCGAACCGGCGGGGCGTATGCCTCCCGGCGTGCAGGGGGAGGTGGCACCGAAGGTGCCGGATGAGGGGCGGGATGCAGGATCGTTTTTGCGTGTAGGGGCGGCGGCATGCCCCGCCCGCTCGAATTCTATACGCAGAACCCGGCGAAGCGAAAGCCTTCCCCTGGAGGGTGGTGCTCCGCGCAGCGAATCCAAAATCTATATGACTGCCGGTGGCAGTCATACCTCTACATATGGTGGTCCGGCTCAAGCCGGACCGGATGAGGTCGAAGGTAACAGCGTCATACCAACTTATGGCGATAGTCGATCGCTTCGACCTCATCAGTCGCAACTGACGTTGCGCCAGCTTCCCCTCCAGGGGAAGCCTTACGCCTCGCCATTTCTGCGTATGGAATTCGGCGGGCGAGGCATGCCTCGCCCCTACGGTGCCACGCCGGAAGGTGTACAGAAATTCGGCAGCGTACACCCCCTCAGTCACACCTGACGGTGTGACAGCTCCCCCTACACGCCGGGAGCCTTACTCAAAGCAGTTAAGCCCCACTTCTTTTGACAGTACACTCCCCCAGTCTGCCCTATGGGCAGACAGCCCCCTCTTATGAGGGGGCCAGGAGGCAATGCTTTCCTTACTGCCGCTCCACCTCGGCTTTGGGATTCACATACACGGTCCGGTAGGTATGGTAAATGACCATGCCCGGCTTACCGCCGCCCATTTTCTTCACCTGACCGGCTGCCGTCACGTCCACGCCCACGTTCTGGCCCTGTTTGGCCTGGGAATAATAAGCCGCCAGGGCCGCCGCCTCTGTGACGGTATCGTCCGGAGGGGTGGTGTTGCTGCAGAGAATCAGGACATGGGCCCCGTGAACCTTCTGAGCATGGAGCCACAGGTCGTTTTTCCGGGCTTGCCTGAAGGTCAAAAACTCGTTCTGTCGGTTGTTCCGGCCCACGAGGATTTCGTAGCCGTCGGTAGAGGTGAACTTCATAGGCAGCAGCTTGGCCTGCCGGATTTTTTTCTTGCCGCCGTCGGGCCGCACATAGCCGCCTTCCTGCAATTCCTGCCGAATCTCCTCCAGCTCCGCCTCGGTGTCTGCCCGGTCCAGTTCCTCCAGCACGCTTTGCAGATAATCCCGCTCCGTTTCGGCAATGGAAAGCTGGTGGGTCAGTTCTTTTTGCGCATTTTTCATACGGGTGTAATCCTTGTAGAATTTTGCCGCATTCTGCTGGGGGGACAAAATCGGGGAAATGGGAATTTCGATGACGGGCATATTCTCGTCATAAAAATCCTCGGCCTTCAGCACCGTTTCGCCCTTTTTGATGGCGTGGATATTGGCCGTGACGATGTCCCCCAGCTGCCGCAGCCGCTCCCGGTCATAGGTGGCTTCCAGTTCCTTTTGCTGGACCGCCATTTTCCGGTTCAGCCGGGACACCAGATTGGAAACGGTTTTCCGCAAAGCGCCGCCTTTTTGGCGCATGGCATCCCGCCGGTCCCGGAGCGTGTAAAACCGATCCAGCACCGCCGAGAAGCCCTCCCCCTTTTCGCAGGCCCCGTACTGCCGGATGGGCAGGAAGGCAAACTGCTTCACACTGCCGTCGGCCCCGGCGGTAAAATAGGGGGCCGGGTGGGCAAGGTGCAGGGCAAAATAGGCGCTGAGCTTATCTGCCAGGCCCGGCAAATCCACCCCGGTGAGCCGGCCGTCCCCATCCCCCAGGGTGGCCAGGGCTGCCTCCCGGCAGACCAGGGGCGACAGCCCGCCTAAATTGTCCATCAGTCGGTCGGAGAGCATATCTGCCCCGTTTCCTTCCAGAATTTCCAGAAAATCCGAAGAATTCAGACATTCCGGGTTCTTCTTTGTCACCTGCTCCGGGAGCCGATAGCTGAGACCCGGCAGGGCCGGCCGGGCGGAATCGTCCAGACCGATGCGCCGCAGGCAGTCCAGAATACGTCCCTCCCCGTCCAGCAGGTACAGGTTGCAGGTCCGGCCCATCAGCTCGGCCACCAGCTTTTTCTGCACCGGGTAGCCCATTTCGTCGGTGCAGTCGAATACAAATTCCGCCCAGCGCTCCATGGGAAGCTGACGAATACCGGAAAGTCTCGCTCCGGACAGGTGCTTGCGCAGAAACATACAGAACATGGGCGGCTCCGCCGGATTTTCCGGGTTGGCCGTGGTCAGGTGCAGTCGGGGGGCGGCGGGATTGGGGGCAAAGAGCAGCTTTTCCCGGCCCTGGGCGCAGCGCAATAATAAAAGGATACAGTCCCGGCTGGGCTGGTGGATCTTTTCCACACGGGCGCCCAGACATTTTTCCCGGATTTCCTTCAGCACGCAGGAGAGATATTTTGCGTCAAATGCCATAAAGTGCCTCCATCCCAAGATTAAAAAGTTCATTGATCCGGTCATTTTCCCCCAGCAGGTACAATGCTCCAAAAAGACATTCCAGCCCGGTGGCCATGGCGTATTCCCTGGGGCTTGCGGATTTGGGGGCGGCGTGCGTGTGGGCGTTTTTGCCCCGGCGGTAGTAGTCCGCCTCGGCCTCCGTCAGGCTGGGGAGAATTTTTTCGGCAAAAGCCGCCTGGGTGGGGGCCTTTACCAGGGCGATGGAATCCAGATGAAGCCGTTTCACGCTTTTGTCCCCTTTTTTGCACAGGTAGGCCCGACAAAGCAGGGAGAACACCCCGTCCCCCAGATGGGCCAGGGCCAGATTGGAAAGAACGTTCACCGCTTTCGGGGTGAAGTCCATTTGAAAGTAGTTTTCCACAGGCGAAATCCTCGATTCACAGAGGGAAAAATGCGGTTTTCCTGGAAAAAACTGGAAATCCGGTTCCATCGGGTGATGAAAACCGTCGAAAAACCGTGAAGGAGCTTTTTTCAAGGCCCCTACTTCCCATTTTCCCTTATCATACCAAAGCCCTCGACAAAAGTAAAGGGAGAGAGCGGAAAAAGGCGGGGGGTTGTGGAGAAAAAGTTGACATAATGGAAGTCCATCCCCAGTATGCACAGACTTCTGCACAGGAGTTATCCACAGTATCCACAGTTTTTTCCACAGCCACCTCAGGGGAAAAAGACCCGGTTTTTCGTGGGTCGGCCAGGTTGTTCGCCGTTTTCCACACAGACTGTGGAAAAATTTTTGCACCGCCTGTGGTCAACATAACGATTTCTTCCATACCTGTGGATAACTTTTTGCCAATCCACAAGGGACGGATCAATCGTCTTCCCCGGATGTGCAGGGGGTGTCGTCCTCGCGTGTAGGGGCGGCGGCATGCGCCTTGGCATCCAGCCAGCTAACTGCACCGCACAGGTGTCGTCCTCGCGTGTCGGGGCGGGGCATGCCCCGCCCGCCAGGCAGCAAGGATTGCACAGAATCAATCGATGCTGTGACCGACGGGACAGAGAAAAGCCTTCCCCTGGAGGGTGGTGCTCCGCGCAGCGAATCAAAAATCTATATGACTGCCGGTGGCAGTCATACCTCTACTACGGTGGCACGGGCCACAGCCCGTGACGGATGAGGTCGAAGGTAACAGCGTTGTACGAACCTATGGTGACAATCGTCAGCTTCGACCTCATCAGTCGCAACGAAAGTTGCGACAGCTTCCCCTCCAGGGGAAGCCTTCACTCAGAGCATCCAACTCTCTACTTCTATTGGCAGTACACTCCCCCAGTCTGCCCATAGGGCAGACAGCCCCCTCTGAGAGGGGGCCAAGGTATCCGCCGGGGGCCTGTCCCCACACCATCATAAAATTCTTTCCTGCAATCACAAGATTATACTTGACAATCATATAACCATGTGATACAATCATCTCACCACAAAGAAGGAGGCAGCAATATGAACTGGATCTTACCCGGCACGGTGCTGGAAATGGACCGGGGGGAGGCAGACCAGGCGGAAGCAAAGATTTCCTCTCTGTTTCTGGCGGGGGGCGTGGTTCTGAGCCAGGTTACGGACCTGACCGGCCTGGAGCCCTATACCGTGCAGAACTGGGTGAAGCGGGGCTTCCTCCCGCCCCCCGTCCGCAAGCGCTATTCCCGGCGGCAGCTGTGCCGCATCATCAACATCAATATGCTCAAGAGCATATTGCCCATGGAGACCATCTGCGGCCTGCTGGGCTATGTGAACGGCACGCTGAACGACGAGTCCGACGACCTTATTGACGATGCGGAGCTTTATTTTCTGTTTGTCCGGCTGGCGGCCCGGACCGACACCGGCGCGGTGACGGAAAATGCCCTCACCGCCGCCCTGTCCCATTATGTGGAGCCTGCCCCGGGCGCCCGGGACCGGGTAGAAAATACATTAAAAATCATGCTCACTGCCTATCAGGCGGCCCAGCTCCGCACCAAAGCGGAAAAAATGCTGGAAAAATTAAAGGAGGAACAGTAACATGGACGAAAACGGAACCTATCGTTGGGCGCCGCAGCCCCCGGAGAAGCCCAAAAAGCAGGTAAAAATTCCGGGGAAATGGATTGGCTGGACAGCCGCATTTCTGGCCTTGCTGATCGCAATTTCCACCTGCTTCTATACGGTGGACGACAAGCAGCAGGCCGTGGTCACCACCTTCGGCAAGGTCACGGATGTCACCGAGGCCGGCGTTCACTTCAAGCTGCCCTTCGGCATCCAGCGGGTGCAGAAGGTGGACGTGAACGTGTACCAGAAGATCGAGTTGGGCTACCGGACGGATTCCAACAGCGTTTACGGCTACGACGTGGACGACAAGGAAAGCCAGATGATCACCGGCGACTATAACATCGTCAACGTGGACTTCTTCGTGGAATATAAAATCTCCGACCCGGAGCGGTATCTTTACTCCTCCGATTCCCCGGAGCTGATTTTGCGGAACCTGATTCAGAGCCAGATTCGCAATGTGGTCGGCTCCACCACCGTGGACGCCGTGCTGACCACCGGCAAGGAGAGCATCCAGATGCAGGTCCGCCAGCTGGTCACGGAAATTCTGGAGGAATACGACATCGGCCTTTCTCTGGTGGATGTGCGCATCCAGGATGCCGAGCCGCCCACCCAGGAGGTCATCGAGGCCTTCAAGGCCGTGGAGACCGCCAAGCAGCAGGCGGAGACCGTGGTCAATGATGCCAAGGCCTACCAGAACGCGCAAATCCCCGCTGCCCAGGCCCAGGCGGACCAGCTGACCCAGAACGCCGAGTACCTGAAACAGAAGCGTATCAACGAGGCCTACGAGCAGGTGGCCATGTTCAACGCCATGTACGAGCAGTACGCTCAGAATCCGGCCATTACCCGCTCCCGGATGTACTATGAAGCCATTTCCCAGATTCTCCCGGACGTGAAGCTGTATATCAACACCGCCAAGGACGGCAGCGTGGATATGCTTCTGCCGCTGGAATCCATCGTGGAGACTACCGGTTCCAATGGAGGGAACGACTGATATGAAAAAGTTATCCAAATCTCTGGTTATCGGCCTTGTGGCCCTGCTTCTGGTGATCGTGGCTGCCAACAGCGCCTATACGGTCCGGGAAAATCAGTATGCCTGCACCGTGCGCTTCTCCAAGATCATCTCCACCACCGCCCAGCCGGGCCTGCACTTCAAGGTCCCCTTCCTGGACAGCGTGAAGTACTTTTCCAAAGCCTCCATGCTTTATGACATTCCGCCCTCCGAGGTTCTGACCTCCGATAAGCAGAATATGACCGTGGACTGCTACATTCTCTGGTCCATCGAGGACCCCCTGCGGTTCTACCAGACCTTAGGCTCCACGGTCACCGCCGAGCAGCGGCTGGACGCCCTGACCTACAACGCCCTGAAAACCGTCATGGGCACGCTGGCACAAGCGGACATTATCAACATGGAGGACGGCGGAAAGCGCAACGACATTTATGAAGGCATCACTACCACCGTGGACAATCAGGCCAATACCTATGGCATCCATGTGGAGGATGTGAAAATCAAACGCTTCGACCTGCCGGAATCCAACCTGAACGCCGTGTATTCCCGGATGATCTCCGAGCGGAACCAGATGGCGGAAAAATACACCGCCGACGGCAATTACGAGGCAAGCATCATCCGCAACAATGTGGATAAGCAGGTGAATATCCTCATTTCCGATGCCAAGGCCGAAGCCGCCAAGCTGGAGGCCGACGGCGAGGGAGAGTATATGCGCCTGCTGGGCGAGGCTTATAATACCGCCGATAAGCAGGACTTTTACGAGTTCACCCAGGCTCTGGAGGCATTGAAGAGCAGCCTCACCGGCGACGAAAAGACCGTCATCCTGGATGCCGATTCCGCTTTGGGCAAGATTTTGATGGGCGCTTACGGAAATTAAGCGCCAAGTAAAATACGACCCGCCCCATGCTCATG
>JALEII010000028.1 GCA_022770345.1 Clostridiales bacterium
GAAATTGTAAATATCTTCCGATTGGCCGTTGACATTTTACAAAATTTCTGGTATTGTGACGGTACAAGAAAGGTCGTTCCTACTCTGGGAAAGCAGGTGATACCCGATGGGCTGATGTGCAGCGCCATGTAAACCATTTCCTCTCCATGGTTTTGATCGTGTCCGAATGTCCGTTTTCTATGAATGACGCATTACTAGGGACGATCAACTAGCTATGAAGAAATTCCGAAATTGGGTCACGTTTGCTGTGGTCCTGGCTATGGTCCTGTCCCTCGCCATCGGCGTGTCGGCGACTAGTTCCAGCAGCATGAACCCGAATTATGGTACTATCTCTGGCACAAGTTCTCAGAACTCCTCGTCCCCCGCCACGCTTTACACCTCATCCAGCATGAGCAAGAACCCTGATTCTGCAAGGTTTGTCATTGATGTCGATTACAATGACGGAGAAAATTATTTGACCGCTTTGTCCCAGCGCAGCTCCTGTGGAATCACGTCATTCACTTACACATTCCCAATTTACTTCACTTTCGATGCCATTCCGAACATGGCCTATGTCAGCCATTGTGTTCAGGACGGAACAAAGTACGCATCAAAGGCCACTTATACCAGCGCTCCTCTGACAATCAACTAACCTCACAGGGCAGGGGCGAATGGCCCCTGCCCTTCCCTATCAGCAGAATGGAGTTTTCCTATGAAAAAATATCTAACGTGGCTTTGGTTTGTTCCAATAGTGCTTATCTTGTCCGGCTGTTCACAGCCTCTCCCGGCAGTTAGCACAGGAGCTACCCAGAATAGCAACATTTTTCTGGAAACCACCGCAGCGACGGTCCCAAATACTTTCTTAGAATCTACCACGCAAGCCAGTGAAGAAGATGACCTCGGATCCTTGGGATTGTCTGTTTATCAAGAGGACCTGAACAGCCCACCTCCGGAAATTCATTATGAAGGCGGTGAAATGTCCATTAAATTTTCTTTGGATGGCTACGGCCGTGCCGGGCGGAACGGTGTGGGCATTCTGCTTTTTCTGGATGGTCGCCCGCAGCCCTATCGGCTGGAAGGAGATACTGATTACCAATATATGCACCGGTTCACACTGAATAACGAAATAATATACCCAGTGTTCTACTTTACCCCTATCACCGGACAAGCAGGAGATACACTGGAAATGACTACACTGACTGTGCTCTATCCGGAGTATCTTCCATCCAAAGGTAATCCAGGAATGATGACCTACACGCGTGGTTCCCTCGGAGTCTCTTTCCCACTTCAGATTGATGCAACGCCGGCGGAAGCCAAAATTCCGGAAAAACTGACACTTCTCTCCGAACCGGAAATTACCTATGAGCCTTGCGCCCCACAAGATGTCCTGGGCTGGGAAAATGACGATTTTCAAATCAAATACGGCCATGAGTCCGAAGTAAACGGTATGACGAACGGGTTGAATGTTTTTGAAAACTTCCACAAGGAAGCGCTGGACCTGAAATACAGTCTCTGGGGAACGACCTTAGTCCATTACACAGTGGTCTATTTCCTCAACAATGAGCCGCTGTATCTGCCGGACGGTTCCTGTCTTGACCTGGAGGTCCAGGAGGGCATGAAAACCGTAGCCCGACTGACGATGGATACGTCTACCCTCACCGGTGAAGATGTGGTCTATGCCGTTCTCGTTCCGAGAAACGCCCGTTTTACCACACCGAAAACGGATGCTTTTGTTGTCGGAGAACGGCAGTGGTTCCTCCTCGCCGGGGAGAACCCGAACAAGTAAGGGGGCCCCTATGGAAGTACGTTTGGAACACATCTCCAAAAAATACGGCAGCAAGTACGCCCTGCGGGATTTCACCGCTACGCTGGAAAACGGCGTGTACGGTCTGCTGGGCACCAACGGCGCCGGAAAAACCACGCTCATCAATGCCTTTATGGGCATCATCCCCGCCCAGGGGGACATCTTCATCAACGGCACGAATATTCGCTCCCTGGGCAGCGATTTCCTGTCGAATATCGGCTATCTTCCCCAATATCCCAAATTCTACCGGGATTTTTCCGTAAGGGAATTCCTGCGGTATATGTGCGTGCTGAAGGGCATCGACCAGGCGGACGCCCGCATTGATGCGCTTCTCGACACTGTGAATCTGGCGGATGCCGCCGGGAAGAAGATCGGCGCTCTGTCCGGCGGTATGCGTCAGCGGCTGGGCATCGCCCAGGCCATGCTCTCCGACCCCGGCATTCTGATTCTGGACGAGCCGACCGCCGGTCTGGACCCCCGGGAACGCATCCGTTTCCGCAACCTCATCTCCCAATTCTCCGAAAACCGCATCGTCATTCTGGCCACCCACATCGTTTCCGACGTGGAATTCATTGCCAACAAAATTCTCCTGCTCCATCAGGGCGAGCTGCTGAAATTTGCGCCGCCCACGGAGCTGTGCCGGGAGCTGGACGGCAAGGTCTGGGCGCTGACCCTGGCCGAGCCGGACGTTCCCGCCTCCCTGGTCCACCACACCATCAGCAATCTGGCCCGGGAGGAAAACGGCATCCGCCTGCGGATCCTCTCCGAGACCCAGCCCCACCCGGACGCCCGTCCGGTGGAGGCCGATCTGGAAGAGGTTTTCCTGTACCACTGCGGGGAGGAGACCCAATGAAGCACTTTCTGCGTCTGGTGGGCTACGAATGTCGGAAAGCCTTTGGAAATCCGGGCATCGTCCTCTTTCTGGCTGCCCTGCTGGCGCTGAACGGGTGGAAAATTCAGGACCAGTATCACCGGGCCACCGGTGCCTTTGACCCCTACAAGCGGCAGTATCAGGAGACTTATGCCACCTATTCCGGAACCATTACGGCAGAAAAGGCCCAGAAGATCATGGCCATTTACCGGCCTCTGGACGAAAAACTCCGGAATATGCAGCTGAAAAGCGAGTATGACCCCAACGCCTACACATACAGTGAGGCCACGGACGAGCAGTTCTTCGGGATGCTGTTCGTGTACGAAATGCAGTACGACTATTATTACCGGAACAACGCCATTTCCATCGTAGAAAACGCCCGGACGCTGGCCCAATCCCCCAACGTCAGCGCCTACATTGCCCGGGAAAATACCCGCATCGCCTGGGACTTTTCCGGCCGGAGCATCCCGAATTTCACGGATACCCGGGGCAGCCATGTGCTGCTGAACTATGATTATTCCACCATGCTGGCTTTGCTGATGTGCATTTTCGGCTTGTGCGGCGTTTTTGTGCGGGAGCAGGAATCGGAAATGTTCATGCTGCTGCCAACCACCCGTTACGGCACCGGCGCCACCGTGGCCGCCAAACTCACCGCTGCGGCGCTTTTTCTGCTGGGCATCGGCATCCTCTTCTACAGTGAGGACTTCCTTTTGATCTACGCTCTGGAGGAACACCACGACGCTCTGTCTGCACCCATATACTCGCTGGCAAAAATGGAGCAGACGCCCCTGCGCTGTACCATCGGCAGCTATTTCCTGCTGTCCTCCGGGATGCGCATTCTGGGCCTGATGGCCTGCGGCTGTTTGGTTTTGCTCCTTTCCAGCCTTGCAAAGCAGACCCTTACGGCCTTCCTGACGGGGTTTTGTGCCCTTTTCCTTGGCGTTTTGCTTCATGACGGCTCTGGAAGCCGCACAGGGCTGAAATGGTTCAACCCCACGGAGCTGCTGTTTCCCCGGGAAATGCTGCGCTGGGACCGGTTCGTGAATTTATTTGGCTTTCCCATGCGGCAGGCGGGTTTTCTGATCATGACCGTCGCCCTGCTGTCCGTCGGAATGCTGCTGTGGGTGCTGTATCGAAGCCGCAGCTACCATCATCAGGGAAGGAGGCAGCGTCATGGCAGGCTATGAATGGAAAAAGCTGCTCCGCTACCGTCGGGGCGGCTGGATTGTGCTGGTCCTGCTGATTGCAGAACTGGCGAGTATTCTGCTCTTTACCCGGCCTTTTGACCGGAATCTGGAAGAAAACCGCAGCGTCTACAATGAATATCTTGCCCAGGTGGAAGGGCCGCTGACCCCGGAAAAACGGGAATGGATTGAAGGAGAAATGAAGCGGATCAACGCCGTTCACAGCGAATTTGAGACATTGAAAGCCGACTACTATACCGGCGTTCTCTCCGAGGAGGAATTCCGGCGGCAATATACGGATCTGCAGGCCCAGGATGCCCGGTATCCGGGATTTTCCAAGCTGTACAGTCAATATATTTTCGTCCGGGAACAGCCGGACCGGCAATTTCTCTATACCGGCGGCTGGGAGACCCTTCTTGGGGACAAATCACCGGATTATCTGCTGTGGCTGGCGCTGATCTTCCTGCTGGCACCGTTGTTTTGCCAGGAATACGACTGCCAGATGGACCAGCTGCTGCTGACCCAGAAAGAAAGCGCCGCCAAAGGCTGGAAAGCCAAGCTGCTGGTCGCTCTGGCGCTGACCACCGGGCTTACCGCACTCATTCAGGGATTTCGGGTGGCCAACTGTGCCCTGCGCTTCGGGCTGCCCCACTGGAATTACAGTCTGCACTCCCTGGTGAGCTTCGGAACCGTGGGAAAAAGCATGGCCCTGTGGCAGGCCCTTGCCCTGCAATTTTCCCTGAAGGAATTGGGATATCTCTATGGCTGTCTGGTGATTTTGGCCCTCAGTGTTCTGACGAAAAAGTATGCGCTGACGCTGATGGGTTCTCTGGTGCTGCTGCCGCTGCCCTTCCTGACCACCTCCGCCAAATATTTTCTGCGGCTCCCCGCCCCCTGGGCCTTGAGCATCGGTACCCTTTATCTGAGCGGAGACGATTTTGAGTTCTACGCCGGGTCCCCCCGGGTCTTTCCGGAGGTCTCTTGGAAAGAATTGGGGCTGCTCATGGCCGGAAGCGCTGTGATCTGCCTGCTGCTCATTGCCGTTCTTTGGATGCGGAACCGGAATTACCATGTCCGCCGGAAAAAGGCCAAGGCGGTTGCCCTCTGCTGCCTGCTGCCGTTGCTGCTTCTGGGCTGCGGGAAGCAGGAGAAGCAAGTTATTTACAATTCTTTCGACCACAACTGGGCCGTTACGGAACGTTACGAGGTCGTCGAACACAGCTTTCAGCAGTTTTCGCTCTACGACCGGGAAACCGGCACGTTTCAGACCTTCCCCGCCGGCGCCTTTGCAGACAACGGGCAGACGGCTCTGGGCTTCTTCTATCTGGACGGAAATACCCTGTACAGTCTTTCCCAAAGCACCTGGCATGAGCGTTTTTACCGGGAATCCTACGACCGGGCCACGTCCCTGACGGCGCTGGACCTGAATACCCTGGAGGAAAGGACTGTCTATGAATGGAATGACGGCTCCAAGCGGTTTTTCGGTCTGCTGGACCGGAGCTATTCGGAAACAGACCCCACCTTTGGCTATCCCTTCTTCCTGTACGGAAACACCATGTATTTCCAGCAGGACGAACTTCTGAAAACCACAGACCTGCTCACCGGCCGGACCGAAACCATCATGGATCTGCCCAGCGCCGCCAACTTTGCTTTCGACGGGGAACGGCTTTATTACCTGGATGCCTACAACCGGCTGACCCTCCGGACCCTGTCCAACGGGTCCACGGAAGCACTGGAAACAGTCATTGCACGGGATTTTCGTCTGACGGAGCAAGGCGTGTATTTTCTGAACATCCGGGACAAGAATACCCTGTATTTCTGGGATCCGGAAGATGGGTCCATCCAAAAGCTGGACGACCACCAGGATTGCTATAACTTGCACCGGGATGAGAAATACTGCTGGGTGGAATCCATGGAGGGACTTTACCGGGTCCGTCCGGATACCGGCGAAAGCGTCCAGGTCACTGTCCCTGGCTATGCTTCCATCATCACCTCCGGCGACCTGATGCTCAGCGAGGACAACGAAAATGAAGTTCTCTACCTTGTCAATAAGGATACCCTGGAAGTCACAGTACTTTCAGAAACGCCAGCGGAATAACGTACCGCTTTCTCCACCTATAAATTCGTCAAAAGCCCATAAGGCAAGTGGATTTGAAAAGGAGCATATTCTACGATTCGTTCTGAATTCTTCCGATGCTCATCGGTCTCCATGGAAGTTCCGCAGGCCTGGTATTGAAAAATTTTATGCAGGAATCTCGTCAGATTTTTATCCTTATCTGACGGGATCCCTGCTTTTTTATGAAAGTAGGGTGTGCGGTGCACGCATTGTTCGACGTGGGCAGCTACATCGACTACTTCGTCAGCGGCGGAGAAGATCGTTCTCCCTATATGTACGACAATACCGTGAAGTCCCTGCAATAACAGGTGCTCTCCACCCGGGAAAAAGCCTCCGCCTCTCTGAGAAAAGCCTTCCCCAGGAGGAAGGCATCCATCAGAAGATCGGTACATTTTATGCCATCCAACCGTACACCACCTCAGTCACGCCTTGCATCATGACAGCCCCTCTCAGCGGGGGCAAGGGGCGACGCAACCTCTCGACACGGCAACACCCCCGGCGAGGAATTTTTCCCGCCGGGGGTGGCTCTTTCGGATCTTTTACTTCCCCAGAAACTCCATGGGGTCCACATTTTCGCCGTCCTTGCTGACGGCAAAGTGCAGGTGGTCACCGATGGCGCTTTCCAGCAGGGCACTTTGCCCCACGGCACCAATGGTCTGGCCCAACTCCACTTCATCGCCTGCGGCCACCGCCGGGTCCTCCGCCAGGCTGGCATAGGTGGTGGAATAGCCGCCGGTGTGACGAATCACCACCGTGGTGCCCATCTGGTCGTCGGTGTACACGGAGTACACCGTACCCGCCGCGGCGGCCTTCACTTCCGTACCCGCCTCGGCGGCAATGTCCACACCGTCGTGGGTCCGCCAGTCCCGGGTAGTGGGATTATAGGCCAAGGCGTCCATGGCAAACGCCGCTGCGGTCTCTCCTTCCAGAGGGGATGCGGTTTTCAGCGGCTTCTCCGCAGCCGCCGTAGCCGGAGGCTGGGTGGTCGTAGGCTTGGTGGCCACCGCCGGAACATCTTTTCCGCCGGTGACTGCCGCAGGCTCGTTGGCCTGCCGGTCCGGTTCCGAATTTGCATTTTTGTAGTACAGATAGCCAGAGATCCCGATGGCAACGGCACACAGGATCAGGGCTATGTAGTAGCCCTTTCCAGCGGCGCTGCCGTTCATTTTTCTGCTCATTGTTAAGCACCTCCGAAGTGAAGTATTTCCACATTCCGGTAAAATAAACAGCTTTTCCCGGATTTTTAAATTATTTTTGGAGCTTCCCGCACCACAAATTTCCGCCTCAAAAAAAAGAAGAAAATTTGCGATTTACCGGTTGACATTCCGGGCGTTTTCGTGTATATCTACACTGTGAAAAACTATAAAAAGAAACGGGGGAGGATAATGTCCAAGGAACTCATCAGGCTCCAGGATCTCATCATGGAGTTCGACGGGGAGCGCATACTCGACGGCATCAATCTCTACATCAACGACCATGAATTTCTCACTCTGCTCGGCCCCTCCGGCTGCGGCAAAACCACCACTTTGCGGATCATCGGCGGCTTTCTGACGCCTACCTCCGGCAAGGTGCTTTTTGATGGGAAATGTATCAATGAAGAGCCTGCCTACAAACGGCAGATCAATACGGTTTTTCAGCGGTACGCCCTGTTCCCCCATCTGGACGTGTACGACAACGTGGCCTTCGGCCTGCGGGTAGCCAAACTGCCCAAGGCGGAAATTCACGAGCGGGTACAGCAGATGCTGGAGGTGGTTGGCCTGAAGGGCTACGAGACACGTCGTATCGACGCTCTGTCCGGCGGTCAACAGCAGCGGGTAGCCATTGCCCGTGCACTGGTGAATCGCCCGAAGGTACTGCTGCTGGATGAACCCCTGGGTGCTCTGGACCTTCGTCTGCGGAAGGATATGCAGAACGAACTGAAACGTATCCAGCAGGCCATGGGCATCACGTTCATCTATGTGACCCACGATCAGGAAGAAGCCCTAAGTATGTCCGACACCGTTGTAGTCATGGACAAGGGACGCATCCAGCAGATCGGCCGGCCGGAGGATATTTATAACGAGCCGAAGAACGCCTTCGTGGCGGATTTCATTGGTGAAAGTAACATTCTTGACGGCGTGATGCTGTCCGACTACAATGTCCGCTTCTTCGGCCGGACCTTTGCCTGCGTGGACAAGGGCTTCGCCGAAAATGAGCCGGTGGACGTGGTCATTCGCCCGGAGGACATCGACATCGTCCCGGCGGCGGAGGGTTCCCTGGTGGGTACCGTGACGGGCATCACCTTCAAGGGTCTGAACTACGACATCATCGTGGAGTTCCGGGGCTTCAAGTGGCTCATTCAAACCACGGATTACCATGGTGTGGGGGAGGTCATCGGCATTCGGCTGAATCCCGAGGACATCCACATTATGCACAAGAGTGCCTATTCCGGTATGTTTGGCGATTACAGTTCGTACTCTGCCGAGTATGACGAGCTGACGGAGGATGCCGGAAATGAAGAAAACTAAATCCGTACTCCTGACTACACCCTATATTCTCTGGATGGTGGCCTTTACCCTCATTCCCCTGGGCGTGGTGGCATACTATGCCCTGACGGACCCGGCCACCGGGGAATTTTCCCTGACAAACATCCGGGAGCTGGGGATGTACTTGCCGGTGCTGGGATCCTCCATCTGGTATTCTCTGGTGTCCTCGGCCATCTGCCTGCTGCTGGGTTATCCCGTGGCCTATTACATTGCACACCGGTCCCCCCTGGTCCAGAAGTTCCTGTATATGCTTGTGATGCTGCCCATGTGCATGAGCTTCCTGCTGCGGACCCTGGCTTGGGTGGGCCTTCTGCAGGATACCGGCATCATCAACCGGCTTTTGGGCCTCATCGGCATTGGCCCCGTTACGCTGATTCGGACCCCGGGAGCGGTCATTCTGGGCATGGTCTATAACTACCTGCCCTATATGGTCCTGCCCCTGTACTCCACCATCGTGAAAATCGACCACCGGCTCGTCGAAGCTGCTCAGGACCTGGGCTGCAACAGCCGGAAGGTTTTCAGTAAGGTCATTCTGCCCCTGTCCATGCCGGGCATTCTCTCCGGCGTAACCATGGTGTTCGTCCCCGCCGTGTCCACCTTCTATATTTCCCAGAAATTGGGCGGCACGGATACGGTAATGATCGGCGACGTCATTGAGCGGCAGTTCAAGCAGGGCAGCAATCCCAATCTGGGAGCCGCTCTGAGCCTGGTGCTGATGATTTTGGTCTTTGTCTGCACGGGCATTATGAACCGCTTCGGCGGCGATGAGGAAGGCGGTGTCATCGCATGAAGAAATTCAACCGGGTGTTCACCGTTCTCATCTTCATTTTCCTGTATGTGCCCATGGCCGTGCTGATCGTGGCCTCCTTCGACACCGGAAAAAGTCTGGCGGGCTTTGAGGGCTTTACTATGCAGCAGTATGTCCGGCTTTTCAAGGATCGGACGCTGCTGAAACTGCTGGGTAATTCCATTCTGCTGTCCGTGCTGGCCAGCAGCATCGCCACCG
This sequence comes from Clostridiales bacterium, assembly GCA_022770345.1. GTDB lineage: Bacteria > Bacillota > Clostridia > Oscillospirales > Oscillospiraceae > Faecousia. The sequence goes on from JALEII010000028.1 coordinate 9,486, forward strand.
TATTCGGCACCGTGGCCGCCGTGGGCATCAACGGCCTGAATCACAGAATGCGAAAAACCGTCATGACCCTGACCAACATTCCCATGACCAACCCGGACATCGTCACCGGTGTCTCCTTGTCCCTGCTGTTCATCTTCATCGGCACGAAAATGCTGGGCATCCGCAACAGCCTGACCTTCTGGACGCTGCTCATTGCCCATGTGACCTTCAATCTTCCTTACGTCATTTTGAACGTCATGCCGAAGCTGAAGCAGATGGATCCCTCTTTGAAGGATGCGGCCCTGGACCTGGGCTGCACGCCCTTGCAGGCCTTCTGCAAAGTGACCCTGCCGGAGATCATGCCCGGCGTGGCCAGTGGTGCCATTATGGCCTTCACCATGAGTCTGGACGACTTCGTTATCAGCTATTTTGTCAGCGGCACGGGCTTCGTGACCCTGCCGGTGCAAATTTACACCTATGTGAAGAAGCCCCTCCAGCCCAAGGTCTACGCCATGTTCACCCTGCTCTTCCTGCTGATCCTGGTCCTGATGATCGTCATGAACCTCCTGCAGGCACGGGGCATGAAGAAGCGCTCTGCCGCTCATGCGGCATCGAAATAAAAGAAATAAAAAGGAGTTATCACAAACATGAAAAGAGCTCTCACCCTCATTGTAGCGGCAGCACTGCTGGTTAGCTGCGCCGCAGTGCTGTCCGGCTGCGGCAGCGACACCGAGCAGGTCACCATCAACGTTCTCAACTGGGGACAGTACATCTCCGAGGGCGACGACGATTCCCTGGACGTCATCGCCGCTTTTGAAGAAAAGTATCCGAACATCAAGGTGAACTACTCCACCTACGATTCCAACGAAGTGCTCTACACCAAGCTGGCCGCCGGCGGCGTGACCGTGGATGTCATTATCCCCTCCGACTATATGATTGGGCGGATGATCGCAGAGGGTCTGGTGCAGGAGCTGAATTTCGACAACATCCCCAATTATAAGTATATCGATGACTCCTTCAAGAATACTGATTACGACCCCGAAAACAAGTATTCCGTTCCCTACACCTGGGGCACCGTGGGCATCATTTACAACTCGAAGTACGTCAGTGAAGAAGACGTGACCGGCTGGGAGCTGCTGTGGAACCAGAAGTATGCGGATAAAATTCTGATGTTCGACAACTCCCGGGATGCCTTCGGCATTGCCGAGTATATGCTTGGATACAGTGCGAACACCACGGACCCTGCCGAACTGCAGGCCTGTGCCGATAAGTTGGCCGAGCAGAAGCCTGTGGTACAGCAGTATGTGATGGACCAGATCTTCGACGCCATGGAGAACGAGGAAGCCTGGATTGCCCCTTACTATGCCGGTGATTTCCTGACCATGCAGGAAGTGAACCCGGATCTGGCCTTCTATATGCCGGAGCATCAGGGCTTCAATCTGTTCATTGACGCCATGTGCATCCCCACCTGCGCCAAGGAAAAGGAAGCCGCCGAGACCTTCATCAACTTCCTCTGCGACCCGGAAATTTGCGGGCAGAACCTGGATTTCCTGGGCTATTCCGCAACGGAGGCCGCCGCCAAGGAGTATATGGATCCGGAGATGGCTTCCAGCGAGATCGCATACCCCAGTAAGGAGACCCTGGCCGCCGGAACCACCTTCTCCTACCTGCCGGAGGACACCTCCCGGCTCATGGAGAAGCTTTTTATGGAAGTCCGGAACGGTTAAAAAGTAAATAGGCAAATGAAAAAACAGCCCTGCCGGAAAATCCCGGCAGGGCTGACCTTTTTCACTGATCGAAGAGAATGGAACACAAAATTACATTCTCCCGAACATAAGAAAAGGATCGTTCTGAGGGATGCCTTCCCATGGTGCAGAAGCCTTTCCTCAAAAATACCGGGCCGGTTTCTCTGACTCAAGTCCTCTCCTGCTGGAGAGGGTGGCCCCGAAGGGACCTGGTGTGGAAGTGGCCCTGTACGTTTCTTGAAGCGCCTGGAAAAACGATCGTCCTCACATCCACCCCTGTTAACGCTCGGCCATCTTTTGGAAGAAGGCTTTTCTCAGAAGTCTCTGCCTCCTACGTTTTAACGACAGGACACTCTCTCCGGCACAGCTTGCATCGAGTCATCTCACTCCAGAAAGGATCGCGAGAGGCTAACGGAAACTGACTCCCCTTTCCGTCCCTCTTTCGGCCCCTTCGAGACAACTTCGCAGCCTTATGAATTCCACCGGCAGTCATAATCATCTCTATTCCCTGCACAGGGCACACCCCCAGGGAAAGGCATTTCTCAGTGAAACTCTCCCTCTGCTTCCAGGGGAACTCTATTATATACAGCAGAAACGGCCCCGGTAAAACCGGGGCCGTTCTTCACAAATTTGCTTAAGCGCCAAAGACCTTCAGCAGAAAACCTGCGGCGATGGCAGAGCCGATGACACCGGCCACGTTGGGGCCCATGGCGTGCATCAGCAGGAAGTTGGAGGGGTTGGCCTTCTGGCCTTCCACGTTGGCCACACGGGCAGCCATGGGCACGGCGGACACACCGGCGGAGCCGATGAGGGGGTTCACCTTGCCATGGGTCAGCGCACACATGACCTTGCCGCCCAACAGGCCGCCCACAGTGGACAGGATGAAGGCGCACACGCCCAAAACCACAATGGACAGGGTCTCGGTGGTCAGGAAGTTGGAGCCGACCATGGTCGCACCCACAGCAGTGGAGAGCAGGATGGTGACAATGTTCATCAGTGCATTCTGCACAGTGTCGCTGAGACGGTCGGTGACGCCGCACTCCTTGAACAGGTTGCCAAGCATCAGGCAGCCGATCAGGGGAGCAGTGTCAGGCAGCAGCATGACCACGAAGATAGTGACCACGATGGGGAAGATGATCTTCTCGGTCTTGGACACGGCCCGGGTCTGGACCATCTTGATCTGCCGCTCCTTGGGAGTGGTCAGCGCCCGCATGAACGGCGGCTGGATTAGGGGGATCAGCGCCATGTAGGAGTAAGCCGCAATGGCGATGGCACCCAGCAGCCGGGGAGCCAGACGGGTGGTAGTCAGGATGGCCGTGGGGCCGTCTGCACCGCCGATGATGCCGATGGAAGCAGCCTCCGCCGCAGAGAAGCCCAGCAGGGTAGCGCCGAAGAAGGCGGCAAACACGCCCATCTGAGCGGCAGCGCCCAGCAGCAGGCTCTTGGGATTGCTGAGCAGGGGGCCGAAGTCGGTCATAGCACCCACGCCCATGAAGATGAGGCAGGGGTAAATGCCCGCTTTGACGCCGATGTAGAAGATGTCCAGCAGACCGCCGTCGTGCATGATGGTGCCGAAGCCGATCTTACCGGCCATGAAGGAATCCCACAGTTCGGGGTGGTACAAATTGCCGTTGGGCAGGTTGCTGAGCAAGCAGCCGAAGGCAATGCCTACCAGCAGCAGCGGCTCGAACTTCTTGACGATGCCAAGATACAGCAGCACACAGGCAATGACGATCATCACCAGGTTCTGCCAGCCGCCATCCATGAAGTTTGCGGAAACGGCGGCAAAACCGGACTCGTTCCACAGCTTCAGAAGAATATCGCCAACATTGATCATTGGTAGCCCTCCTTACGCGAGGACGACCAGAGGA
>JALEII010000043.1 GCA_022770345.1 Clostridiales bacterium
AACCGGCTGGCCAACTGGGCAATACGCTGTTTTTCGGCCAACTGCTGGGTCCGGCGGAGCTGGGCGGGGGTATCGAAGGTGCTGCCCGCCGTCAGAACGGCCCCACCGTGGACCCGTTTCAGGAAGCCCTGGGCCTCCAACTCGCTCAGGTCCCGGCGAATGGTGCTGGGGCTGGCGTAAAGCTGCTCCGAGAGCGCCTGGACCGAGACGGTGTTCTGCTGCTCCAGACAGGATAAAATTTGCGCCTGCCGCTCACTGTTAAACATAAAGGACCCTCCGACGTGCTTATTTGTGCGTGAATATTCTCATATTCTCTTATTTCACTGTATCATATTTCAAACTGCTTGTCAATCATGAGAAAAGGGTTGACAGAATAATATGAAAAATATATAATGCAGACACAGAAAACAAGGGAACTGTTTGTGAATTATGACGTGACATATCACGGAAATTCTGAAACTGGATTCGATATATGGGTACTGATTCGAGGAAATTACCAATCAACGAGAGAATACACGGGAGGGGAACAGCATGAGCGTTACCATTCGCATCGACCATGCAAAGAAACAGTTTGGAGCAAATACGGTCATTCCGGACCTGAGTCTGAACATCCGCCAGGGCGAGTTTTTCACCCTGCTGGGGCCGTCGGGCTGCGGAAAGACCACGCTTCTGCGGATGATCGCCGGATTCAACAGCATCGAAGGCGGCGACTTTTATTTCAACGACCGGCGCATCAATGATCTGGACCCGGCCAAGCGGAACATTGGTATGGTCTTTCAGAATTATGCCATTTTTCCCCACCTGACGGTCCGGAAAAACGTGGAATTCGGTCTGGAGAACCGGAAAATGTCCAAGGCAGAGAAAGCCGCCCTCTCCGACGAGTTCATGAAGCTGGTCCATGTGGACGCTTACGCCGACCGGATGCCGGACCGGCTTTCCGGCGGTCAGCAGCAGCGGGTGGCCCTGGCCCGGGCTTTGGTCATCAAGCCCGACGTGCTGCTGATGGATGAGCCGCTGTCCAACCTGGATGCCAAGCTGCGGGTGGAAATGCGGAGCATCATCAAGCGTATTCAGAACGAGGTGGGTATTACCACCGTATACGTGACCCACGACCAGGAGGAGGCCATGGCGGTGTCGGACCGGATCGCCGTTATGAACGGCGGCGTCATCCAGCATATCGGCACCCCCAAGGACATTTACCAGCGGCCCGCCAATGTGTTCGTGGCCACGTTCATCGGACGGACGAATATTCTGCCGGGGACCCTCTCCGAAAACGGGGAAGTGACCTTCCCAGACGGGTTCCGGGTACAAATGGACACCCTGGCCCCCGGTACACCGGCCCAGAGCGTGCAGATCTCCGTGCGGCCGGAGGAATTCATCGTGTCCCCTGCCGGAGGCAAGGGCATCCGGGCCAAGGTCTGCGACAGCATTTTCCTGGGGCTGAACACCCATTACCGGCTGGCCCTGGCCGACGGCACCGAGGTGGAGACCATTCAGGAATCCTCCATTGATTCCATTATCCCCAAGGGAACAGATGTGACCCTGGGGGTCAAGGCCGAAAAAATCAACCTTTTCTCCTTAGACGGCACCCGGAATCTGCTGCGGGGCGTGCGGGATGATAAGGGGGCGCTGGTATGAATCCGAAGCGCCGGAAATTTGAAGTCTGGTCCGCCATTTCCATTGCACTGCTGCTGGCCTTCCTGCTGTTCTTCCTGTACCCCCTGTGTACGCTTCTGAAGCAGGCCTTCACCACCGAGGAATCGGGCTTTACCCTGGACAACTTCGTAAAATTTTTCAGCAAGCCCTATTATTACAACACCATTCTGAACAGCTTCAAGGTCTCCGTGGCCGTGACACTGGTTTCTCTGTTTATCGGCATCGTTTTTTCCTATTTCTACTCTTTTTATCGGCTGAAAGGGGAAAAATTTCTGCTCATCGCCAGTATTCTCTGCTGTATGTCCGCACCCTTCATCGGGGCTTACTCCTGGATACTGCTCATGGGCCGTTCCGGGGACCTGACCCGGCTGCTGAAAGCCCTGGGGCTGCCTGCGGGAAGCATTTACGGCTTCGGCGGAATCCTGCTGGTCCAGGCCACCAAGCTCTATCCGCTGGTGCTCATTTACATGAACGGTATGTTCAGCAATCTGGACAACAGTCTCATGGAAGCCTCTGCCAATCTGGGGTGCAGCGGCCTGAAACGGTTCTGGAAGGTCATTCTGCGGCTGTCCATGCCCACGGTGCTGGCGGCGGCGCTGCTGGTGTTCATGCGGGCCTTCGCAGACTTCGGTACACCGCTGCTCATCGGCGAGGGCTACCGGACCTTCACCGTGGAAATTTACAAGCAGTTCCTCAGTGAGACCGGCTCGGATTACAGCTTCGCCTCGGCCATCAGCGTCATTGCCATCGTTTTGACGGCGGCCATTTTCTTGCTGCAGAAATATGCCACGAAGAAATTCAGCTTCACCATGAACGCCTTGCATCCCGTGGAGAAGAAGGCTCCCAAGGGCCTGGGCGGCGTATTAATGCACGTATTCTGTTATGGCGTTGTGGCGGTGTCCCTGCTGCCGCAGATCTACATCATTTATGTGTCCTTCCGGAATTCCAAAATGGGCGTGTTCCAGAAGGGCTACTCCCTGGCCAATTACCGGGCGGCGCTGGACAAGCTGCTGCTGCGGGCCACGGGCAACACAGTCCTCGTGGGCGTCATCGCCCTGGCGGCCATTGTCCTGCTGGCGATCATGATTTCCTACCTGGTGGTCCGGCGGCCCAACTTCATCAACCACAGCATCGACACCATCTCCATGATGCCCTACATCATGCCAGGCTCCGTCATTGCCATCGCCCTGGTCATTGGCTTCGGCAAAAAGCCGTTGGTGCTGACCGGCACCCTGGCCATTATGATCATTGCCGTTATTATCCGCCGTCTGCCCTATACCACCCGGTCCGCTACGGCGACCCTCATCCAGATACCGCTGTCCGTGGAAGAAGCGTCCATCAGTCTGGGAGCCTCCAAAATGAAGACCTTCTTCAAGGTCACGGTGCCCATGATGTCCAGCGGCATTATTTCCGGCGCCATCCTGAGTTGGGTGTCCATCGTGACGGAGGTGTCCAGTGCGGCCATTCTGTACAACAACCGCTCCATTACCCTGACCGTCGGCACTTACGCCGCCGTGTCCCGGGGCAATTTCGGAGAAGCGGCGGCCTTTGCGGCAGTGACCACGGTGCTGACCGCCCTGTCTCTGTTCCTCTATATGCGGCTGAACCGTGGTAAAGAAATTCAGCTTTGACGTACTCTCCGCCCAAGGGCGAGGAAATAATTTTACCCACAAGAAAAGGAGAATGAACATGAAGAAGTTTCTATGTCTGCTGCTGACCCTGGCGATGGTCCTGACCCTGGCAGCCTGCGGCGGGGACAAGACCCCCTCCAAAGGCGACGATTCCGCTCTGTCCGGCACGGTGGTGATCTACTCCACCCAGACGGACGTAGACCACGAAGTGTTCCTGAAAATCTTCAA
>JALEII010000067.1 GCA_022770345.1 Clostridiales bacterium
CTGCCCATCCCCGTGGCCTTCGCCGCCGCCTTCGAGGGCGAGATCATTCGGAAGGCCGACATGAAGTGCGAGATCTTCTCCGGCAAGAACCCCACCGCCGAGCTGGTGCTGATGCGGGATGCCGACCAGGTGGAGGATCATAAGATCACCATCATCGGCGACGACGTGGACTGCGGCCGGAAGGACTTTGCCCTGGGCACCTTCGTGGAGGTGTACGGCGCAAAGATGCAGCCGGACTTTGAGTCCGTTATCGAGCGGAAGTTCCATACCTGGTTCAACTACATGGAGGGCGTCATGCACACCGGCCAGCGGAATCAGGTCCGTATCCGTATTTCCAACGACGCTTACGACAAGGGCCTGCGGCTGAAGCACTTTGCGGAAGTCCTGTACACCATGATTATGGACGAGTTCGACGCCGTCGTGGACAAGTGCCAGGTGACGCTCATCACCGACCCGGAGAAGGCTGCCGAGTTCCGGGACACCTTGGCGATGCCTCGTTACAACCAGCGTGACGACCGCCTGGCTTCCATGACCGACGAGAGCGTGGATTGCTTCTATACCTGCATCCTCTGCCAGTCCTTCGCCCCGGCCCACTGCTGCGTGGTCACACCGGAACGGCTGGGCCTGTGCGGTGCCGTTAGCTGGCTGGATGCCAAGGCTACTTATGAGCTGAACCCCAACGGCCCCAGCCAGCCCATCAAGAAGGAGGGCCTCATCGACGAGCGTACCGGCCGGTATGAGACCGTCAACAAGGCTGTGGCCGATGCCACCCACGGCGCTGTGGAGAGCGTGACCCTGTACTCCATCCTGGAGGACCCCATGACCTCTTGCGGCTGCTTCGAGTGCATTTGCGGCATTGAGCCCGTGAGCAACGGTGTAATCGTGGTCAACCGGGAATACAAGGGCATGACCCCTGCCGGTATGACCTTCGGCGAACTGGCCTCCTGCACCGGCGGCGGCGTTCAGACCCCCGGTTATATGGGCCATGGCCGTCACTTTATTTCCTCCAAGAAGTTTGCTGCTGCCGAGGGCGGCGTTGAGCGGATCGTCTGGATGCCCAAGGAACTGAAGGACGATGTGGCCGAACGGCTGAACAAGACCGCCAAGGAGCTCTACGGCATCGACAACTTCAGCGATTATATCGCTGACGAGACCGTCACCACCGATTGCGAGGAGCTGCTGAACTGGCTCACCGAGAAGGGCCACCCGGTTCTTGGCCTGGAGCCGCTGATGTAATGTAAGAAGTCCCAAAAGGGGAGGCGCAAGCCTCCCCTTTTCGTATCCCTCGGTTCTTCTGAGGATAGCCTTCCCCTGGAGGAAGGCTTTTTCTCTGTCCCGTTGGTCCCTGCATCGATTTCATCCGCGCAAACACCGCAGCCTGGCGGACGGGGCATGCCGCCGCCGGTACAAAGCCCTGCCGGGGAAAATACAGCGCCCGCACCGAAATTTTCACCGAAATTTTCAGTGCGGGCGTTGGTTTTATAATCTGCTCAGAAATTGCTCTTGATGGCGGAAATGAGAATATCTCCTGCCACCACCCGGTCCTCGGCGGAGAAGCCCTCCGCAAAGTTGTCGGTATAAAGCACCTGGGCGCTGGGCGGGAATTCCTCATCCCCGGCCCACACGAGAATTTGCATCCGGTAGCCGTCCATGAAATCAAAGAGATACCCGGCGTCTCCGTGCTGCACGTTCACGGCTCCCATTTTCTCTGCCGCCTTCCGGAAGGCATCCGGCCGGGTGCCGAAGGTAAAGGCCGCACGGGTCAGGACCCGGCCATTGTAGGGCTGGTGGTACAGCTCTCCCCAGGGCATTTCCCGGAAGGTTTTCCAGGTGCCGCCCCAGGCTATTTCTTTACCCTCCAGCAGATACCGCAGCAAGAAGGTCTGGGTGGGCAGGGGCGGAATGCATTCGCCCGCAATGGCGTACTCCGGCCAGGAGATACGATAGGTTTTCCCCAGCAGGGTCAGAGTGAACGCCTTGCCGTCAAAGGGAACATCCGGGAGTCTTTCGGCCACGTTTTCCGGCGTTAAGGTCCGGAATTTCTCTACATAGTGCTCAAAAGGCACTTCTTCCTTGTGATTTTCTACTTGCATCGGCTCACTCCTGGAAGCTGTGGGGGAACAGTTTGGCGTTGGTATGGGGTAGGAAGCAGGCCGCCACGAAGGCGTCCATGTACCCCGGATGGGTGGAGAGCTCCAGATAGGTCATGTTGGCGGCTACCTTCTGACAGGTTTCGATGGCTGCGTCGCTCATGACCATGGCGTAGGCGCCGGTCAGGGAGGAGTTGCCGATGTAGGTGAACTTTTCCAGGTCCACATCCGGGAACATTCCGATGTTTACGGCGTTCTTCATGTTGATGCCGGAGCCGATGCCGCCGGCTACATACACATGGTCGATGGCGTCCACGCTCATGTCCACGGCGTTCAGCAGGGTCTCAATGGCGGAGAAAACAGCGCCCTTGGCCCGGATGAAGTTGTCAATATCCACCTCGTTGATGGAGATTTCCCGGCCCGTTTCGGATTCCTCCGGCTCGGCCAGCACGAAGCGGCCCATGCCGTGGGCGTCCCGGCGGACCCGGCGGCCCTCCCGGATGAACAGGCCCTTGGCGTTGATGATGGAGCAGCGGAACAGCTCGGAAATAATGTCGATGATGCCGGAGCCGCAGATACCCACGGCTTTCTGGTCCGCCTCGCCCACGATGCGGAGGGTGGGTTCCATGGTGTCCTTGTCCAGCGTACAGGCCTCAATGGCCCCGTCAGTGGCGCGCATACCGCAGGAAATGTCGCCGCCCTCGAAGGCGGGACCGGCGGAGCAGGCGCAGGACATCAGAAAGTCCCGGTTGCCGAACACGATCTCGCCGTTGGTGCCCAGGTCGATGAACAGACTCAGCTCATCCTTGTCCCAGATCATGCTGGCCATGGTGCCGGCGGTGATGTCACCGCCCACGTAGGAGCCGATGTTCGGGGCAATGATGACCGGGGCCAGGGGGTTGGCTGGCAGCTTCACGTCCCCGGCCAGCAGACCGTCCCAATGGAAAAAGCTGGGTACATAAGGCTCCATGCGGACACTCTCGGCGTCCACGCCCACGAACAGGTGGTTCATGGTGGTGTTGGCACCCACGGACAGGCGCAGAATGCTCCGGGCGGAAATGTTGGCGGATTTGCAGAGATGGGCAATAATGGGTGTCAGAGTGTCCTTGATAATGGCATCCTGGAGCTTTTTCCGCCCGCCGGGACGGCCCTGCTCGATGATGCGGTTGATGACGTCAGCGCCGTAGCGGATCTGCCCGTTGCCGCCGGAACCTTTGGCCAGCAGCTTGCCGGAGGTCAGGTCCGTCAGGACCATGGACACGGTCGTCGTACCAATATCGATGGCGCAGCCCACAATGGCGGTGTCCGTGGGAGAAGTGATCTCCATACAGCGGAAGCTGTCGCCATCCAGTTCGCCCTTCACGCAGACGTGGAAGTTATTTTCCCGAAGCACATGGGCCAGCCGCACCATGACGGCGTAGGGAATCTCCACCTTTTCCACCCCTGCAGCGGCCTGAATGGCCCAGGTGAGCCGCTCGTTATCGGGCATGGTGTCCTCCAGGGAGGGAACGTCCATAACAAGGTCCAATGCCCGGTATTTGTTTTCAAAAACGATGCCGCTGGAGCGCATGGCCTCCTGGGCCTGGGTGAAGATGGCGATCTCCTCCGGAGAACTCAGGTCGGCGGTCTTCATCCGGGACTGATAGGCGGAGGCGATGTCCGGCACCAGCACGGTCACATCCTCGATGACCCGGCTGGAGCAGCTCAAGCGCCAGCCGTCGGCAAATTCTTCCTCGCTGATGTGCAGAGTTTTGGGGCTTTCCACCGTGCCCTCCACCAGCTTGACCCGGCATTTGCCGCAGGAGCCGTTGCCGGAGCAGGGAGCGTCAATGGCTACGTTGGCCCGGCGGGCCAGTTCCAGGAGATTTTCCCCGGCGTTGCATTCAATTACGACCGGGCTTCCGCCTTCGATCTGGAAAGTTACTTTCATGGATCATCGTCCTTTCGGAATGTGTTTTTGTTATGTTTCACGGCATGGAGCCGGGATAAGCAAGGCTTTTGAAACGGCAAACGCCAGCCCGCATGGATTCCATACGCAGACATGGCGGTGCATAAGCCTTCCCCCGGGGGAAGGCTTTTCTCAGAGCGGGCGGGTCCCTGCTTCTGATTTCGGATACTTCCTCCGAAAACACCTTGGCAAAAACAATACAATATAGATTTACCCATATCATATCACAACCGCCGAAAATCTTCAATATGTGTTCCGTTCGCCGTGTGGAATAATTCTGCTATTGCCGCTCGGCGGGGATGCTTCCCCAGGTTGTAAAGAAAAAATTTCTGAAAACTTCCCTTGCAATTTTGAAGATGTGTGCTAAAATATTGCGTAGCAAGCGACACGTTTTGAAACAGGAGGCGGGAAATGATAAAGACATTCGGCGGACGCATCCGGCTTTTGCACTGGGGTACCAGTCAGGCCATGAATGAATCCCTGGCCCGGATCGGATTGACCTCCGCTCAGGGACGTATCATGTTCCGGTTGATGCACAGCAAGGCGCATTTGCGGGCCAGGGACATCGAGCGGGAATTCTGCCTGAGCCACCCCACGGTGTCCGGCATTCTGAGCCGCCTGGAAAAGAAGGGCTTCATCGAGCTGCGGCCGGACCCGGCGGACAAGCGCTGCAAGCGCATCTATGTGCTGGACAAGGCTTCGGAATTCTCATCCTTAATGAGCGAGACCATTGAAAAAAACGAAAGTCGGTTGGTGGACGGGTTCACCCCGGAGGAGGCGGCACAGTTCGCTGCCTATCTGGAACGGGCCATCGGCAATATGGGGGTCAGGCCCCCGGAACTATCCTGCAAGGAGGAATCTGAGTAAATGCTGAAAAAATTGTTGCATTCCGTCCGGGAATACAAGCTGGCCGCCATCCTCAGCCCCTTTCTGATGATCGGAGAGGTGGCCATGGAAGTGACCATCCCCACGGTCATGGAAAAGCTGGTGGATAACGGCATCACCCCCGGCAATATGACGGTGGTGTGGCAGCAGGGGCTTTTGCTGGCCCTGTGCGCCCTTTGTTCTCTGGCCTTTGGCGTGGGCAGTGCCGTGCTGGCCAGCTACGCCGCCACCGGCTTCTCCCGGAATCTGCGCCACGATATGTACCATCGGGTGCAGACCTTTGACTTTTCCAATATCGACAAATTTTCCACGTCCAGTATCGTCACCCGGCTGACCACCGACGTGGCCAACATCCAGATGGGCTTCCAGATGTGCATCCGTATGGCTATCCGCTGCCCCATGATGCTGATCCTGGCAACGATCAATGCCTATCGCATCAGTCCCCGGCTGTGCATCGTGTACTGTGTGGTGTTGCCCCTGCTGGCCTGCGGATTGCTGGTACTCATTCGCATGGTCCACAAGATCTTTACCCGGGTATTCAAGACCTACGATCAGCTGAACAATGTGGTCCAGGAGAACGTCCACGGCATCCGGGTGGTGAAGTCCTTCGTCCGGGAGGATCTGGAATCCCGGAAGTTCACCGATGTTTCCGGTAGCATTTACAAGGATTTTGTCCGGGCGGAGCGCATCATGGCCTTCAACAGCCCCCTGATGCAGTTCGCCGTGTACACCTGCCTGATCGTCATTTCCTTCCTGGGCGCCAATCTGGTGGTGGCCTCCGGCAACAATGCTGCCATGGGCCTGACCACCGGCGGCCTGAACGCCATGTTCACCTATACGACCCAGATTCTCTCCAGCCTGATGATGCTTTCCATGGTCTTTGTGATGCTGACCATGGCCCGGGCCCCCATGCAGCGCTGCTACGAAATTCTCGCCGAGGAGCCTGCCCTTCATAACCCGGAGCATCCGGTGGAGGAAGTGGCCGACGGTTCCGTGGACTTCGACAATGTTTCCTTCCGATATTCCAAGGATGCGCCCCGGAACGCGCTGGAGCGGGTGAATCTGCACATTGCTTCCGGCATGACCGTGGGCATTCTGGGCGGCACCGGTTCCTCCAAATCTACCCTGGTGCAGTTGATCCCCCGGCTCTATGACGCTACCGAGGGCAGCGTGAAGGTGGGCGGACGGGACGTGCGGGAGTACGATATCCACGCCCTCCGGGATTCCGTGTCCATGGTGCTGCAGAAGAACGTGCTGTTCTCCGGCACCATCAAGGAAAATCTTCGCTGGGGCAACGAGCAGGCAACGGATGAAGAAATGGTCCACGCCTGCAAGCTGGCCTGTGCGGACGAGTTCATTCAGGGCTTCCCGGACGGCTACGATACTTACATCGAGCAGGGCGGCTCCAACGTGTCCGGCGGCCAGAAGCAGCGGCTGTGCATTGCCCGGGCTCTGCTGAAAAAGCCGAAAATCCTGATTCTGGACGATTCGACTTCTGCTGTGGATACCCACACTGACGCCATGATCCGCAAGGCCTTCCGGGAGGAGATTCCCGACACGACCAAGATCATCATCGCCCAGCGGGTGGCCTCCGTGGAGGAAGCGGACTTGATCCTGGTCATGGATGACGGGAACATCGTGGCCTCCGGCAATCATGCCGAGCTGATGAAGAATTCCGATATTTACCGTGAAATTTACACCTCTCAGACGAAAGGAGGGGAGGAATAATGCCCCCTGTACGGATGCGCGGCGACGGCCGCAAAGCAAAAGACCCTAAGAAAGTCCTCCTTCGGCTGCTGGGGTATATGAAGCAGTACCGTGTGACGCTGATCGCCGTGGTGTTCTGCATCATCCTGACGGCAGTGGCCTCCGCCGCTTCCAGCCAGTCTCTGGGCAAGGTGGTGGATGATTATATCACTCCCATGCTCTCCCAGACCAACCCGGATTTTGCCCCCCTGGTGAAGTTCCTGACCATGATGGCGGGGCTGTACCTGCTGGGAATGCTGGGCAGCTTCCTGCAGCAGTGGCTCATGGTGAAGGTGAGTCAGGGTACCCAGAAAACCATCCGGGACCAGCTGTTCACCCACATGCAGACCCTGCCCATCCGGTATTTCGACAGCCACCCGGCGGGCGACATCATGAGCTGCTACACCAACGATATTGACACCCTCCGGCAGATGATCTCCCAGTCCCTGCCCCAGTGCATCGCCTCTGTGGTGACGCTGCTGGTCATTTTCATTGCCATGCTGATGAATTCCTGGATTCTCACCCTCATCGTGATCGCCACCGTGGTGGGCATTCTGCTCGTCACGAAAGTGGTGGCGGGCAAGTCCGGCCGGTTCTTCATCGGTCAGCAGCGGTCCCTGGGTGCGGTCAACGGCTACGTGGAGGAAATGATCAACGGCCAGCGGGTCGTGAAGGTTTTCTGCTACGAGGACCGGGCCGGAAAGCGGTTCGATGAACTCAATGACGACTTGCGGATCAACGCCTTCAAGGCCGGTGCATTCTCCAATATGATGGGCCCGGTGAACAACAACCTGGGCTATATCCAGTACACCATCCTGGCCATTGTGGGTGCCATTCTGGTCATTGCCTCCAAGGGTAAGTTCCTGACTACCGGCAGTCTGCTGGCCTTCCTGCTGCTGTCCCGGTCCTTCAATCAGCCTATTTCCCAGGTGTCTAACCAGATCAACTCCATCATTATGGCCCTGGCCGGTGCGGAGCGTATTTTTGAGCTGATGGACGAGAAGAGCGAGGGAGACAACGGCTATGTGACCCTTGTCCGGGCCAACATCGCTCCCGACGGCACCGTCACCGAGAGCAAGGAGCGGACCGGCCATTGGGCCTGGAAGCATCCCCATCAGGCAGATGGCACCGTGACCTACACGGAACTGAAGGGCAACATCACCATGGACCATGTGGACTTCGGCTATGTGCCGGAAAAGACCGTGCTTCATGATGTGACATTGTACGCCGAACCGGGTCAGAAGATTGCCTTCGTGGGTGCCACCGGTGCGGGCAAGACCACCATTACGAACCTCATCAACCGGTTCTATGACATCGGCGACGGCAAGATCCGCTATGACGGCATCAATATCAACAAAATCAAGAAGGCGGACCTGCGCCGCTCCCTGGGCATGGTTTTGCAGGACACCAATCTGTTCACCGGCACGGTGATGGACAACATCCGCTACGGCAAGCTGGACGCCACCGACGAGGAGTGTATCGCCGCCGCCAAGCTGGCCAGTGCAGATGAATTTATCACCCGTCTGCCGGAGGGCTACAACACGATCCTCACCGGCAACGGCGCCCGGCTCTCCCAGGGCCAGCGGCAGTTGATCTCCATTGCCCGTGCGGCGGTGGCAGACCCGCCCGCGATGATCCTGGACGAGGCGACATCTTCCATCGATACCCGCACGGAGGCCCTGGTCCAGAAGGGCATGGACGCCCTGATGAAGGGCCGCACCACCTTCGTGATTGCCCACCGGCTCTCCACGGTCCGCAATTCCGACTGCATCATGGTCCTGGACCATGGCCGTATCATCGAGCGTGGCTCCCATCAGGAACTCATCGAGAGGAAGGGCACCTATTATCAGCTCTATACCGGCGCATTCGAGTTGGAGTAAGAGCAGCCAGACAGAAACGAAATCGCCCCGGCTCGCCAAAAGCCGGGGCGATTTTTACGCCGGGACAGCACAGCCTTCCGGCGAGGCATTGCAGGGGCGCGGCATGCCTCGCCGGAGGACGGGCCGGACTCGCCCCATTCCCGGCACATACAAAGCCACCCCGGCGGGAAAATTCCTGCCGGGGTGGTGGGGCTATGGATGCTCTTTACGTTGATTTTCTGCGTTTATTTCATGTACTTATCAATGGCTTCGCAGAGGTTATCGATGGATTCCTGGTCCCCGGCGGCCACGGCGTCCACCACGCAGTGGCGCATGTGGTCCTTCAGAATGACCTTGGCGGTATTGTCCAAGGCCGACCGGACCGCCGCCAGCTGGATGAGCACCTCGGAGCAGTCATAGCCCTCCTCCACCATCCGCTTGACCTTTTCCAGGTGGCCGACGGCACGGGCCAGCCGGTTCACAACGGCCTTCTGATTCTCGTGGACGTGGCCGTGGGAATGGGGCAGGCCGTGGGCGTGCAGGTAGGCGTGCTCCTCCTCGGACAGGGCTTCGTGAACGGGATCTTCCATGGGTCTGCCTCCTTCTTCAAAACTTTTCCTATTATAACCGATTTTTCGCCCCATCACAAGCCCACCGGGGGGATTTTTTCAGATTTCCTTTGACGGATGGGCCTGCTTCTGATATAATGCTATGTTGATAAGAAATCCCCCGAATTTTTCGGGTTTTGGAGGAATACCCCATGAGAATGCGGAAAAAAGCAAATTTGGAGCCCCGGATGGAAGCCTGTGCCGCCTGGCAGGTGAAGGACCCGGTGGCTATGAAGGGTTCCTGGCGGAGCCTGTACCCACAGGCAAGAGAGCTTTGGGTGGAGATCGGCTGCGGCAAGGGCAAATTTACCGTGGAGACTGCCCAGGCCAACCCGGACATCCTGCTCATCGCCATTGAGCGCTGCCGGGAGGCTATGGTCATGGCCATGGAAAAAGCGCGGGATATGGGCCTTACCAACGTCTTTTTTGTGGACCTGGACGTGGCGCTGATGGAGGGCTGCTTCGCCTTCGGCGAAATCGACCGGATGTTCATTAACTTCCCGGACCCTTGGCCCCGGAGCAAGAACGCCAAGCGGCGGCTGACCTACCACACCTTCCTGAAAATGTATACCCGTGTCATCCGGGACGGGGGCGAAATTCATTTCAAGACCGATAATGCGAAGCTGTTTGAGTTCACGCTGGAGGAATTGGAGGCTGTGGGCCTTCCCACCAAGAATCTGACCCGGAACCTCCACGAAAACGGCATCGTGGGCATTATGACCGGCTATGAGGAGAAATTCCACGCCCTGGGGACCCCCATCAACCGCTGCGAGATTATCTGCCATCCCATCCCGGCCGAGGCGGAAGCATGAGCGAGTATCTGGCGGAAGCCTTTGACCTGGCGGTGATCGGCGCCGGTCACGCAGGCATCGAAGCAGGCCTTGCCGGCGCGCGGTTGGGCTGCAAAACGGCGGTATTTACCATCAATCTGGACGCCGTGGGCAATATGCCCTGCAATCCCGCCATCGGCGGCACCGGGAAAGGCCACCTGGTCCGGGAACTGGACGCCCTGGGGGGCGAAATGGGCTACGCCGCCGACCATGCCTGCATCCAGTACCGGATGCTGAACCGGGGCAAGGGCCCGGCGGTCCATTCCTTGCGGGCGCAGGCAGACCGGCGGCGGTATCAGGAATATATGAAGCACACACTGGAATTGCAGGAAAATCTCTCCCTGAAACAGGCGCAAATTGTCGAGATTCGCACCGAAAACGGGGAAGTTTCCGCCGTTGTCACTCAGCTGGGGGCTGTTTATCCGGTGAAGGCTGTGGTGGTGGCCACCGGGACCTATCTGGACAGCACTGTGATCACCGGCTCCTGTGTGTACCCCTCCGGCCCCGATGGGATGCACCCCTCTCAGGGACTGGCGGACAGCCTGCGGTCCCTTGGCCTGGAACTGCGGCGATTCAAGACCGGCACGCCCCCACGGGTGAACCGGCGGAGCGTGGATTTTTCCAAAATGGAGGTCCAGCCGGGGGATGAAACGCCCGAACCCTTCTCCTACCGGACCACGGGGTGCGTGAACAACAGCGCCGTGTGCTATCTGACCTACACCTGCGAGGCGACTCACGAGATTATCCGGGCCAATCTGGACCGGAGCCCCATGTATGACGGGACCATTTCCGGGGTGGGTCCCCGGTACTGCCCCAGCATCGAGACGAAGATCGTCCGGTTCCCGGACAAGACCCGGCATCAGCTTTTTGTGGAGCCCTGCGGGGAAAATACAGAAGAACTGTATATCCAGGGCTTTTCTTCCAGTATGCCGGAGGAGGTACAGCTGGCCATGCTGCATACGGTGCCGGGACTGGAAAAGGCGGAGGTCATGCGGCCTGCCTACGCCATCGAGTATGAGTGCATCGACCCCATTCAGCTGTATCCCACGTTGGAGACGAAAAAAGTCCCCGGCCTTTACGGGGCGGGGCAGTTCAACGGCACCTCCGGTTATGAAGAAGCGGCGGTTCAGGGCTTCGTGGCGGGAGTCAATGCGGCGCTGAAGATTCTGGGCCGGGAGCCGATGATTTTGACGAGAGAGACCAGCTATATCGGCACGCTGATCGACGATTTGGTGACGAAAGGCACGGAGGAACCCTACCGAATTATGACCAGCCGGTCCGAGTATCGGCTTCTGCACCGGCAGGACAACGCCGACGCCCGGCTCACCGCCATCGGGGCGAAGATCGGCCTGGTAAGCCCGGAACGGCTCCGGGCCGTAGAAGAAAAGTATGCCGCCGTGAAGCGGGAAGCCAGGCGGCTGGAAAGCACAGGCGTGGCCGAGAGCGAGGCCCTGAACGCCTTGCTGACCGCACGGGATTCCGCCCCGGTGAAGGGTTCTGCACGATTGGCGGACCTGCTCCGGCGGCCGCAGATCGGCTATGGGGATCTGGCGCCATTTGACCCGGAGCGGCCGGAATTGCCCAAGGCCGTCACCGATGAGGTGGAGATTCAGGTGAAATACGCCGGGTATTTGGCCCGGCAGGAGAAGCAGGTGGAGCAATTCCGGCAGGAGGAGTCCCGCTTGCTGCCGGACGATCTGGATTATGCCACCATTCCCGGCCTTCGGCTGGAAGCAAGAGAAAAATTGCAGCGGGTCCGGCCGGTGTCCATTGGACAGGCGGGCCGCATTTCCGGCGTCAGCCCGGCGGATGTGGCCGTGCTGCTGATCTATCTGTCCGGGAGGGAATGAGTACCAGCGCCCCGGCGGGAGACGTTCCAAAAATCTACAAAAAACCATCGGTGTGCCGATTTCCCGGCGCACCGATGGTTTTTACTGTTTTTTCTATTCTTTACAGCCGCTCGAAGTCCTCAGCGCCGTGCTTGCACAGGGGGCAGATGAAATCCGGGGGCAGCTCCTCGCCTTCGT
>JALEII010000086.1 GCA_022770345.1 Clostridiales bacterium
AGGAGGCAGCCACCACGGTGTCGATGGGCAGCAGCAGCTTCACGCCCTTGGCCTCGGCCTTGGCCATCATGTCCTTGCAGTAATCAATTTTCTCGGCGTCCAGCAGGGAAGTGCCAACGCTGTAACCCTTGGCAGCCAGGAAGGTGTAAGCCATGCCGCCGCCGATGATGAGGGTGTCCACCTTCTCCAGCAGGTTGTTGATGACGTTCAGCTTGTCGGAGACCTTTGCACCGCCCAGAATGGCTACGAAGGGACGCTCCGGGTCAGCCAGAGCCTTGCCCATAATGGAGACTTCCTTCTGCACCAGGAAGCCGCAAACGGCAGGCAGGTAGTCGGCCACACCGGCGGTGGAGGAGTGGGCCCGGTGAGCGGTGCCAAAGGCATCGTTCACAAAGATGTCGGCCAGAGCGGCCAGCTTCTTGGAAAGCTCCGGGTCGTTCTTGGTCTCGCCCTTTTCAAAGCGGGTGTTCTCCAGCAGCATCACGTCGCCGTCCTTCAGAGCGGCGGCCTTGGCCTGGGAATCGGGACCAGCCACGTCGCTGGCCATGGTGACTGGCTTGCCCAGCAGTTCGCTGATGCGGTCGGCCACTACCTTCAGGCTCAGCTCGGGCTTGTACTCGCCCTTGGGCTTGCCCATGTGGGAGCAGAGAATGACCTTCGCTCCATGGTTCACCAGATATTCAATGGTGGGCATGGCAGCCACGATCCGCTTGTCGGAAGTGATCTTGCCGTCCTTGGTGGGCACATTGAAATCGCAGCGGCAAAGCACGCGCTTGCCGGAAACGTCAATGTCCGCAATGGACTTCTTGTTGTAGTTCATTTCATTGACCTCCATTATGTCGGGGAATTTTCCCGCATTTTACCGTGATTCTGCAAGCCGGGGAAATCCAACTGACGCAGTGCCTCGTAAACGGTGACGGCCACGCTGTTGCTGAGATTCAGACTGCGTATCCCCGGTAGCATGGGGATGCGGACGGTCTCCTGCCGGTGCTCTTCCAGAAATTCCTCAGGAAGGCCCTTGGACTCCTTCCCAAAGAACAGGAAGCAGCCGTCGGAATAGGAAGCCTCGGTGTAACAGCGTGGGGCCTTCGTGGAAAGGCACCACATTTCCCGGACCGTATTTTTGGCGAAGAAATCCTCCAGATTCTCATAGACCCGCACATCGACACTCGACCAGTAATCCAATCCGGCCCGGCGGACGGCTTTTTCGGAAATGTCAAAGCCCAGTGGACGGATGAGATGCAGTACGGAATGGGTAGCGGCGCAGGTGCGGGCGATGTTCCCGCAGTTCTGGGGGATCTCCGGCTCCACCAGCACGATATTCAGCATGGCGATCACCTCGGTACTTCGGAGAAAAGACGCTCCGAATTGCTTGCCTGTAAATTATATGCCAAAGTTCCCGTAAAATCAATCCGAAAAATCGAAAAATTTCAAACTTTTTCAGATTCGCATGCTGCACCCGCAAAAACGCTGCCATTTTCTGGAAGTGCCAGACAGAAAAAGCCGTCGGGACGGGGAAAGATACGAATTTCTTTCTGGAACGATTGACAAACGCCGGAATGTGTGAGAAAATAAGGCCGTTATTTCAGAGATAAGAGGGGATATACCCAATGCGTCAATCCAGAACCCATACCTGCGGCGAGCTGCGGCTCACGGATGCAGGGAAAACCGTCACCATCGCCGGATGGATGGAAAACCTCCGGGAGGTGGGCGCAAACTTTGCCTTCCTGGTCCTGCGGGACTACTACGGCACCACACAGGTGGTCATCCAGAACGAGGAAATGATGGCCCGTGTCAAGGGCGTGAATAAGGAATCCACCCTGCAAGTGACCGGCATCGTCCGGGAGCGGGAGAGCAAGAATCCCAAGCAGCCCACCGGCGACATCGAGATCGAGCCCACCGACATTCAGGTGCTGGGCAAGTGCCGCTACAACAGCCTGCCCTTCGAGATCAACAAGTCCAAGGAGGCCGACGAGAACACCCGGCTCAAGTACCGGTTCCTGGATCTGCGGAACCCGGCGGTGAAAAAGAACATTGTTCTGCGGTGCAACGTGGTGGCCCGGCTCCGTCAGCTGATGACCCAGCAGGGCTTCCTGGAAATTACCACCCCCATCCTGACTTCTTCTTCTCCGGAGGGCGCACGGGATTACCTGGTGCCGGCCCGGAACCATCCCGGCAAGTTCTATGCGCTGCCCCAGGCTCCCCAGCAGTTCAAGCAGCTGCTGATGACCGCCGGATTTGACAAGTATTTCCAAATCGCCCCCTGCTTCCGGGACGAGGATGCCCGTGCCGACCGGACCCCCGGCGAGTTCTATCAGCTGGATATGGAAATGGCCTTCGCCTCCCAGGAGGACGTGCTGGACACCCTGGAGACGGTGCTGGTGCCTGTCTTTGAGGAATTCGGCAAGTACAAGCGGGTGTCTCAGGCTCCCTTCCGGCACATTCCTTATAAAGAGGCCATGGAGCGCTACGGCTCCGACAAGCC
>JALEII010000089.1 GCA_022770345.1 Clostridiales bacterium
CAGGGGAAGCCTTTTGCCTCGCCATTTCTGCGTATGGAACTTAAGCGGGCGAGGCGTGCCTCGCCCCTACACTGGCCACGCCGGGAGGATTTCTTCTTTCCCCCCGTAACAGAAAAACCCGGCGGGGACAAGCCCCCGCCGGGAAATTTTTTCGTTCTTCTTACGCGTTAAGATTAGCCCAGCTCGGAGAAGTACTTGATGGTCCGGACCATCTGAGAAACATAGGAGTTCTCGTTGTCGTACCAGGACACGACCTGCACCTGAGAGGTGCCGTTGTCCAGGTTGTTGACCATGGTCTGGGTAGCATCGAACAGGGAGCCGAAGCGCATGCCGATGATGTCGGAGGAAACGATCTCGTCAGTGTTGTAGCCGAAGGACTCGGTGGCCTCGGACTTCATCTGAGCGTTGATCTCTTCCTTGGTGGGCTGGCCGGCCACAACGGCGTTCAGGATGGTGGTGGAGCCGGTGGGGGTGGGCACACGCTGAGCAGCGCCGATCAGCTTGCCGTTCAGCTCGGGGATGACCAGGCCGATGGCCTTGGCAGCACCGGTGGAGTTGGGCACGATGTTCACGGCACCGGCGCGGGACCGACGCAGGTCGCCCTTACGCTGGGGGCCGTCCAGGATCATCTGGTCGCCGGTGTAAGCGTGGATGGTGCACATAATGCCGGACTGGATCTTCCAGCCGTCGTTCAGAGCCTTGGCCATGGGAGCCAGGCAGTTGGTGGTGCAGGAAGCGGCAGAGATGATCTTGTCTTCCTTGGTCAGGGTCTTGTGGTTGACGTTGTACACGATGGTGGGCAGGTCGTTGCCGGCAGGAGCGGAGATAACGACCTTCTTGGCGCCGGCGTCGATGTGCGCCTGAGCCTTGGCCTTGCTGGTATAGAAGCCGGTGCACTCCAGGACCACGTCCACACCCAGCTCGCCCCAGGGCAGCTCAGCGGCGTTGGCCTTGGCGTAAATGGTGATCTTCTTGCCGTCGACAACGATGTTGTCCTCGCCGGCCTCGACGGTGTGGCTGTTGCCGTAATTGCCCTGCGTGGAATCGTACTTCAGCAGGTGCGCCAGCATCTTGGGAGAGGTCAGGTCGTTGATGGCAACAACCTCATAGCCCTCAGCACCGAACATCTGACGGAAAGCCAGACGGCCGATACGGCCGAAACCGTTGATTGCAACTTTGACAGACATTGATATTTCCTCCATTCAAACTGCTGCGAAAACGCAGCGATTAGACTGTGACTGTGGGAAATTCCGCATTTCCACACAGATAACATTATACAATATCGTTTCCCGGTTGTAAAGGAATATTTCCAATTTTACTGGGATTTTTTTGTGAACGAGGCGAAAAAAAGTTCCAGCATATCCCCACTGGCGGACAAAGTTCCCTGTATTGCGTTGCCCCGGCCGCCGCAGCGGGCATTCAGGTCTTTTCGCAGCCTTTCGCCCCATTTCTGTACCCGGTCCTCGTCCCCCATCAGGCAGAAATTCCAGGTATTTTCCTGCTCCGAAAACACCGCCGCCAGGCCGCCGCTTCCCTTTTGCACCTCCTGGCAGAGAAGCCGCACGTCCCCACCGGAAAGGCCCGCCATTCGGCACAGGGCCGGATCCTGCCCGGCGAATTGCTCCGCCAGAATTCGGAAAAGCTGCCGCTGCAGGTCATTGGCCCGGAATTTTTCGGCCTCCATGGCCCCCTTCAGCTGCTCCACCGCTTCCGCCGTCTCCCTGGGCTTGGCGGAAAGCAATCGTGAAATTTTGCGATTTTGCTCAAAAATTTCGGCACAATAACGATATGCCCGGCCGCCGCAGCACATTTCCAGCCGGGAACCCCCCTTGAATTTCACGCAGGAGACAATTTTGATCAGCCCGATCTCCCCGGTGAAACCCACATGGACCCCGCAGCAGGCACACCGGTCCACGTCCCCGATTTCCACAATGCGCACCGGCCAGGGCAGTGCCCGCTTGGTTCGGTAGCAAATTTGCGGCAGTTCCTCTTTGGAGGGGTACCAGCAGCGAATTTCTCGGTTTTCCCGGACCACCCGGTTGGCCTCCGCTTCCACCCAGGCAATGTCCGCATCCGTCAGCGGGCCGCTGAAATCCACCTCCATCTGCTCCGCACCCACGTGGAAGCCCACATTTTCATAGCCAAAGCGTTTGTGCAAAAGGCCGGAAACGATATGTTCCCCGGCGTGCTGCTGGGCCAGGTCCTGCCGCCGGGCCACGTCCAGTTTTCCCTCTGCGTCTGTCCCGATCGGCAGGGGGCCGTCGCACCGGTGGAGAATTTCGCCGTTCTTTTCCTGCACGTCCAGCACATTCACCCCGCCCAAAGTCCCCCGGTCGCTGGCCTGACCGCCGCCCTCCGGGAAGAAGGCCGTCCGGTCCAGGATCACGTCAAAGCCGCCCCCGGCCCTCCGGCAGTCCAGCACCCGGGCCGAAAAGGCATAGCAGTGGCAGTCCTGATAATATAATTTCTCTGTTTCCACGTTTTCATTCCTCCGAAAGTGGTTTTTCCATAGTTTACCACATTCCGCAGCGAAAATCCACCGGTCTATTTTGCCCGGAGGGCCCATAGCCTGTACCAGGAATCATACGGGGAGGAATTTTTCATGCGGCGAGGGATCAGTTGTCTGATGATTTTGCTTCTTTTCGTGGCTTTATGCCCAAAAATTCAGGCGGCGGAGCTGGGGGAAGGGGCCAAAAGCGCTGTGCTGCTGGACATTGCCACCGGCACGGTACTCTTTGAAAAGAATGCCCACGAGGCCCTGCCTCCGGCCAGCGTCACGAAAGTCATGACCCTGCTGCTCATCATGGAGGCCATCGACGGCGGACAGATCGGCTGGGACGACATCGTTACCGCCTCGGAAGCGGCGGCGGCCAAGGGCGGAAGCCAAATCTATCTGAAGGCCGGGGAGCAGATGACCGTGTCGGACATGGTGAAATCCATCGCCGTGTCCTCCGCCAACGACTGCGCCTGCGCCATGGCCGAGCATCTGGCTGGCAGCGAAGGGGCCTTTGCGGACAAGATGAATCAGCGTGCTGCGGAACTGGGCATGACGGACAGCCATTTCGTCAACTGCACCGGCCTGGACGACGACGATTCGGCAAAGGAACACCGGACCAGCGCCATGGACATTGCCATTATGTCAAGGGAATTGTTGAAGAATCACCCGGATATTACGAAATACACCACCATTTGGATGGATACGGTTCGGAACGGAGCCTT
>JALEII010000118.1 GCA_022770345.1 Clostridiales bacterium
TCCGGACGGAGGTAGACGGTGTTCTTTGCGTCCTCGGTGACACCCTGGAAGGTCTTGAACATCAGGTTGAACTGACGGATGTCGGTGAAGTTGTGCTTGCCGCAGGTGGGGCAGGGGATGTTGTGCTCCTCGATATAGTCCTTCATCTCGGTCTGAGAGAAGGCGTCGATGGGCTTATCCAGGGTGATGCCGTTCTCCTGGGTCCAGTCCTCAATGAGCTTGTCGGCACGGAAGCGCTCATGACACTCCCGGCAGTCCATCAGAGGATCGGAGAAGCCGCCTAAGTGGCCGGATGCAACCCAGGTCTGGGGGTTCATGAGGATGGCGGCATCCAGACCCACATTATAGGGGTTCTCCTGGACGAACTTCTTCCACCAGGCGCGCTTAATGTTGTTCTTCAGCTCTGCGCCCAAAGGACCGTAGTCCCAGGTGTTGGCCAGGCCGCCATAGATCTCGCTGCCGGGGAAGACAAAACCCCGGTTTTTGCAGAGGGCAACAATTTTGTCCATGGTCTTTTCGGTATTTTTCATGGGAAAATCTCCTTTCATTCGAAAAAATCGCCCCAAGCAAATGCTTAGGGCGAACAATGTCCGTGGTACCACCTAAATTCGGATCATTGATCCGCACTTGGCGCCTGTAACGGAGGCTAACCGGCGGCGTCTACTGGGCGCGAGGCCGTTCGAACCGCAGCTCATGGGCGCCTTGGCTGTCTGCCTGCTGAAGATTTTCACCGGCCATCTTCTCTCTGAAAGACGCAAAACAGCTACTATTCCCACTCATCGCTTGTTTCGTATGTTCGGTGCCACTATACCATTTTTTCGGGGCCATTGTCAAGGCGGCGGAGGGGAGTTTTCGAAATTTAAGCGGTATTGTCATTCTGGGGTGGATTTCCTACAGGGATTTGTGCAACTTTTCACGGGAAAATCCAAAGGCACCGGGGAAGCTGCAATCAGAATATCCCGCTTGGACGAAAATTATGCTATAATGCATCCATACGATGGAAAGGGACGATCCTTATGACAACGAAACAGGCGAATCGTGTGCGCTGGCTTACGGCGCTGATTTTATTTTTATGTACCACGGGCATTTATGAGCTGGCAAAGCACTGCCCAAATCTATTGTTCCCCTGGTATCAAAACGGAAGCCGGAAGCTGCTGAACCTATGGGGCCACATCACGGATTTGTTCCCGTTTTCCCTGCTGGAGTGGGGCGGATTGGGGCTGATTTGGCTGGCTATGGGATGGATCATCAAGGTCATCAGCCGGAGAAGGGGTCTGGGGAAGCTGTGCTCCACGGCGGCACTGATTGCATCTATCATTATATTTCTATTTGTGGCCCTTTGGGGAGCGGACCAGTTTGCGCCTACCTTTACCAGCACCACGGTCTACACCCAGACGGAATTCACTCCGGAGGAAGCGGCTCAGGCGGCGGAATACTATTTGGAGATGGCAAACGCCTATGCCCTGGAAAGCCCCAGAGATGAAAATGGCGTGACGGATTTCGGCGGCTTTTCGGCACTGGAGGAGTCGGCTGGTAGCGGTTATGACTATCTCCGGGAGAACTATGGGGATCGCTTTGACATCCTGCCAGTACGCCCCAAGGGGCTGGCCTTTTCCCGGCTCATGGATCTGTGCGGCCTGACCGGGATCTTTACCGCCTACACCGGGGAAATGGGCATCAATGTGGACACGCCGGATGTATCCCTGCCCTTTACCATCAGCCATGAGTGCGCCCACCGCACGACAGTGACTCAGGAGGCGGACGCCAACTTTGCTGCATTTCTGGCCTGTATCCATTCATGGGATCCTAAGTATCGGTATTCCGGCTATTATTCGGCGTTTATCTACTGTTATAACGCCATTGCGAAAACGGACAAGGAGACCCAGGCGATTTTGTGGAACGGCATGAACGATCAGCTCCGGGCGGATGTGCTCAGTGCCAATGCCCACTATGCCCAGTTTGAAAAGCCCATTAAAAAGGCGGCGCAGAAGGCCAACGACAGCTACCTTCGCTCCTTCAATCAGCCCACCGGCGTGAACAACTATGGCGCGGTGGCGGGAGCGTTGATGGCCTGGTATTGGACGGAAATCGGATCAACGCAAAAGTACGACGACTACAGCGCCCTGTAGCCGTCGTACATATATAAGGAGTGATTGTGTTAGAGATGGTTGCGCAGCACCGGCCCCCTGGCAAGGGCCGGATCGCTGTGCGGAATGTGCGGCTTCTGGCTTCCGCCCATTCAAAAGAAAAGAAGGAGATATGAATACGTGGTCCATGGCACTGGCATACCATGTTTTGTTTGGGATGTATCACTTGTTACATACATCCTGACCACGCTGCCATCTTAGCATATGATTTTAGAACTGTCAATACCTTTTCGACAAAAAATCGAATAAAATATCAATTTGGTAGGGAAATTGCGAATTCACACAAAATTTTTCCGAAGCCTGTGACCATTCTGCACGCTCAGGCGTTTTATGGGTGAAAGCGCTTTCGAAAAGATGCAGAGAGGAGGAAAAACTTTAAAATTTACGTCTATGAAATGTAAACTTAATAGAACTGACATATTTACAGCAAAAGTGGGAGTGTAACCATAAAATTTGCAGGTTACAATCCACAAAAAGTGCGGTAAGAATCCGTTGGTTTGCGCATTGACGGCGGTTTCATAGTTTCCTTATAATGTAGAAGACGAAACCAGAATCAGAAGGAGGCAAACCAAATGAAAAAGAAGATTCTTGCAATGCTCCTGGCCACAGGCATGCTGGTGGGACTGCTGGCCGGCTGCGGAGGCGGCACCACGGAAAGTGCAAAAACCTCCGAGTCCGAAACCCCCGCATCCAACCAGGCGGAAGCTCCAGTGACCGAGGAGCAGTCCGCAGCACCGGCTCAGGAGCCTGCATCCGATCAGGAGGAGGCTTCGACCCTGGAGGCCGATGAAGGCTATGTTTACACCGGCGAATGGGCCAGCTATCCCCTGTGCGACCCCGGCACCAAGACCCTGACCATGCGGTGCGAGTTCCCCGGCTTTCTCAGCATGGTGGGCATTGATTCCTATCAGGACTGCTCCGTGTTCAATGCAGCCGAGGCGGCCACCGGTGTCCACATTGAGTTCACCGAGGTTTCCATGATGAACGCATCCGAGCAGTTCTCCCTGCTGTGTGCGGCCAACGATATGAAGGACATCATGGGCGGCGTCGGCTCCT
>JALEII010000004.1 GCA_022770345.1 Clostridiales bacterium
CCCGACCTTTTCACCTATTTACAGACAGACTAGGAGGACAACCCAATGGCAATTGTTGTGATGGAACAGGATTCACTGGTTTACCTGCGTGCGGAGGGTATTTCCGTCCCCCATGCCTTCACCACCCGTCAGGGCGGGGTCAGCAAGGACCATCTGGCCAGCCTGAATATCGGTTTTTCCCGTGGAGACAGCCGGGAAAATGTGCTGTCCAATTATACCATTTTGGGCGAGGCACTTGGCTTTACGCCGAATCAGGTGGCGGCCACCCGTCAGACCCATTCCGACATCGTCCGCACCGTCACCGCCAAGGATATGGGGCGGGGCATCACCCGCTCCCCCTTCCCGGAGTGCGACGCCCTGGTTACGGCGGATGATGGCGTGGTCCTGGTTGTTTTCTCCGCCGACTGTACGCCGATTTTACTTCATGACCCGGTGACGGGCATCGTGGGTGCTGCCCATGCCGGTTGGCGGGGAACGGCCGCCGATATTGCAGGGAAAACCGTTGCGGCCATGGCCGCTCTGGGCGCAGACCCGGCCAATATTCACGCCGCCATTGGCCCGAATATCGGCCAGTGCTGCTTCGAGACGCAATCGGATGTGCCGGAGGCCATGGTGAAGGTCCTTGGAGGCCAGGCGGAAGAATTCATCGCCAGTCGGGACCACAGCTACTATGTTGACCTGAAGGGCGTCAATAAAGCGCTTCTTCAGCGCGCGGGAGTCCGCCATGTGGAGGTCAGTCGCTTGTGTACCTGCTGCCGGGAGGACCTGTTCTGGTCCTACCGCCGCAACGGCGACAAGCGCGGCTCTCAGGGAGCGCTTATCCAGTGCCGGAGGGAGGCCAAAGTGTGAAGAAATTCCTGGCGCTGCTGCTTACGGCCTGCCTGCTGCTGAGCGGCTGCTCGATTGGAAGGGGAGGGGAATATATCCCTACAGGCGATGCGTTGGTGGGTTCTGACCTGACCGACACCCGGCCTCCGGCGGAAACGGCGGAGCAGGTGCTGAATCTGGTTTATTATCCCCAGCTTTCCCTGAATCCCCTGAAATCTGATAATTATGTGAATCGTATGGTCCTGAGTCTGGTCCACATGGGCCTTTTTGCGGTGGATGTAAATTATGAGGCCGTGCCGCTCCTTTGCGGGTCTTACGCCGTCAGCGAGGACCTGATGACCTATTATTTTTATCTGGCCCCCGGCGCCACCTTTTCCGACGGCACACCGGTTACCATGAACGATGTGTACGCCAGCTATCAGGTAGCCCAGGAAACGGAAATGTATCGGAACCGGTTCTACCATTTTTCCGATATTTCCGTGAACGAAGCCGGGGCTCTGGTAGTTCAGCTGGACACGCCTTTTGAAAACCTGCCCATTCTCATGGACATTCCCATTGTGAAGGCCAGCGAGGTGGATTCGGACCGCCCTCTGGGCGCAGGCCCCTATTTCTTTGAAAACAGTGTCAGCGGCTTGCAGCTGCGCCGCCGGAACCGCTGGTGGTGCAAGAGTGACGATCTGGCGGCCACGGCTTCCTCTGTGAGCCTGACCGTGGCAGAAAGCCCCAGCCAGATCCGCAACGAGTTCCAGTTTGCGGATGTGGACCTGGTTGCTGCCGATCCCGGGAGCGATTTCTACGCCGATTACCGGGGCGATTTTGAACTTTGGGACATGGAGAGCGGGATGTTCCTGTATCTGGGCTTCAATTTTAATGAGGACCGGGTGTTTTCCAATGCGTCCCTCCGGTCCCAGCTGACCTATATGATCGATCGGGAGACCATTGCTGAAAAATATTACCATGGCTTCGGTCTTGCAGCCACGCTGCCAGCTTCCCCGGATTCCCCTTTCTACAACCGGAATCTGGCCGGTAAATATGTTTACGAGCCGGAGAAGATGAAGGCTGCGGTGATCAACGGCGGCCTGGTTGGTACGGAAGTGAAATTCCTGGTAAACGCTGACGACAGTTTACGGCTGCGGGTGGCGAATTTTATCAAGACCGAATTGGAGGACTTGGGCTTCAAGGTCACGATGATCGAGAGCACCGCCTTTGAGTTCCAATATTACCTGAATATGCAGGATTATGACCTGTATTTGGCTCAGACGAAGCTCAGCGCCAACATGGACCTGTCCCAGTTCTTTTCTCTTTATGCACCGCTTTGCTACGGCAACGCCGAGAATGATGCGGCCTACGCCCTGTGCAAGGATTCCCTGGCCAATCAGGGCAGTTACGCCAATCTCCACAAGAAGGTTATGGACGAAGGGCTTATCTGCCCCATTCTGTTTCATTCTTACGCTGTTTATGCCACCCGTGGTACGGTTGCAAATCTCGCTCCCGGCAGGGACAACGTGTTCTTCTATACCATCGGCAAGCGCTTGATGGACATTCAGATTCCCCTGGACGAGTAAGGAAAAAGAGGAAGCGACGTTTGTTGCTTCCTCTTTTTGCTGCTTTGATGAATTCGGAGGAATGATTGATTCGGAAGCACCGAATTCCTTGCCTTCCGCTTGAATTCTCAAATTCCCCCTTTACGAACCGGTAATTCTGTTGTACAATATCTTTATCGAGAGAAAGAAGGAATCACCATGCAATGTCTGCGCTGCGGGAAGAATATACCCGACGATGCGGTGTTCTGCGTCGACTGCCATGCGGAAATGGTCAAGGATCCCATCGCACCGGGGACCCCGGTGGCTATTCCACCCCGGCCCAAACAGATCAAGCCCCGCCCTCGGACGGGTTCTAAGGACGAGCAGATTTCCCGGCTGCGGCTGCGTACCAAGCACATGGCCATTGCCATCGGCGCTCTGGCGCTTCTGCTGGCGGTGTCGCTGACCATCCTCTTTCTTTCCCTTCGGGAGGAAGAAAAGCTGCCTACCGGCCGGAATTTCAAAACCACGGCCAGTACCGGCGACTCCGCTCCATCCGGCAAGTAATGTTTCACGTGAAACAACGATGCAAAGCAGGAGCCAAATGTTTCACGTGAAACACATGCAAAGGAGAAACCTATGGGAAAAATCATCGCAGTGGTGAACCAGAAGGGCGGCGTGGGCAAAACCACCACCGCCGTGAACCTCACCGCCGCACTGAAAGAGTTGGGGACGAAGGTGTTGCTCTGCGACTTTGACCCCCAAGCCAACGCCACCTCCGGTTTTGGGGTGGAAAAGCGAAAAGTAAAAGCTTCCGTGTACGACGTGCTGATCAACGAAACCCCGGCAGCGGATGCGGTCATTCACACGGACTACGGCGACCTGATCCCATCCTCGGCGGACTTGGCCGGGGCGGGCGTTGAACTGGTGAGCCTGCCGGACCCCCATCACCGGCTGAAAAATGCACTGGAAAAACTGCGGGACAGCTATGACCTGATTTTGATCGACTGTCCCCCCAGTCTGGAAATGCTGACCGTCAACGCCCTGGCGGCGGCGGACGGTATTTTAATTCCGGTCCAGTGCGAATATTACGCATTGGAGGGATTGACGGACCTGATGTCCACCCTGCGGATGGTGAAGAAAAAAGTCAATCCGAGTCTGGACATTTTTGGCGTAGCCCTGACCATGTACGACGGCCGCACCAACTTCTCTGCCCAGGTGGCCCAGGAAGTCCGGCGACATTTTCCCGGAAAAGCCTTCGCCACGGTCATTCCCCGGAACGTCCGGCTGGCGGAAGCCCCCAGCCACGGTCTGCCGGTGACGGCCTATGACCGGTCCAGCCGGGGGGCCAAAGCCTATCTGGACATGGCGGCGGAAATTCGGGAGATTCTCTAAGGAAAGGAAGATGGAAATTGGCAAAACAGAAGGGCCTTGGCAAGGGCCTCGGGGCGCTGATGCTGGACGACCAGCCGGAAGCGACTTCCGAGGGCCCTTACAAGGTGTTGCCCGTGTACAAGATCGAGCCAAACCCGGACCAGCCACGCCGGGAATTTGACCCGGAGGCTCTGGAGGACCTGGCGGCGTCCATCCGGCAGCACGGCATTCTCCAGCCTCTGACTGTCCGGCAGGGCAGCAACGGCTACTATCAGATCATCGCCGGCGAGCGCCGCTGGCGGGCCGCTCGGATGGCAGATCTGACGGAGGTCCCCGCCGTGGTCATCGAGGCTGACGACAAGAAAACCATGGAGTTGGCCCTCATCGAAAACCTGCAGCGGGAGGACCTGAACCCGGTGGAAGAAGCCCTGGGCTACCAGTCGTTGATGGAGAATTATGCCATGACCCAGGAACAGGCGGCAGAGCGGGTGGGAAAATCCCGGCCCGCCGTGGCCAACGCACTTCGGCTGCTGAACCTGACCCCGGAGGTCCTGGAAATGCTTCAGAGCGGCAAGCTGTCCGCAGGACACGCCCGTGCAGTTCTGAGCCTGAAGGACCCGAAGAAGCAAATTCAGGCGGCTCAGCGCATTGCGGCACTGGGATTGTCCGTTCGTCAGGCGGAATTGCTGTGTAAAAACATGACCCGGCCGGCGGAAAAGCCTAAGCCTGTGACATTGGCCGTGGATTATGTGGCCGAATGCGAGAAAAATCTTTCCAAGCGGCTGGGCCGGGGCGTGAAAATCGTCAACGGCAAGCGGAAGGGCAAATTTGAACTGGAATTCTACGGCCAGGAGGACCTGCAGAACCTGCTGGACGCCCTGATGGCCATGGGAGGAAACACATGAACGGAAAAAAACTGTACCGGATCCGAGGGGGGCGAAAAATTCTCGGCGTCTGCGGCGGACTGGCCAATTATTTTGACATCGACCCGACCATCGTCCGGGTGGTGTTTGCCCTCATCGGGCTTTTCTGGGGTGCGGGCATCCTGGCCTACTTCATCATGGCCCTGGTAATTCCTGAAAATCCCTATGAAATCGTAGACTGAACATTGAAATACGGAGGAAAAAACAATGCTGGACATTAAGAGAATCAAGGACGACCCGGAAGGGGTCAAGGCTGGCCTGCGGGCCAAGGAGGTGGACTGCGATGCGACCGTAGACCGCATTCTGGAACTGGACCAGGAACGCCGGACCCTCATCGCCGATACCGAGGCCCGGAAGGCCCGGCAGAACAAGGTCTCCAAGGAAATTCCTGCTATGAAGAAGCGCGGCGAGGACGTGAGCGCCGTGTTTGCTGAGATGGCGGAGTTGAAGGCAGGTCTGGCCCAGGACGCCGCAAAGTTGGACGCCGTGCTGGCCGAGTACCGCACCGCCATGCTGAGCCTGCCCAACCTGCCGGACCCGGACCTGAAGCCCGGCGGAAAGGAGAACAACGAGCCTCTGCGCTACTTCGGTGAGCCCCACAAGTTCAACTTCCCCCCGAAGCATCATGTGGACCTGTGCCTGGATCTGGATCTCATCGACTATGAGCGGGGCACTAAGCTGGCCGGCTCCGGCTTCTGGATGTACACCGGCATGGGTGCACGGCTGGAATGGGCCCTGCTGAACTACTTCATCGACACCCACATCAAAGACGGCTACGATTTTATCCTGCCGCCCCACATGCTGGAGTACCAGTGCGGCGAGACCGCCGGTCAGTTCCCGAAGTTTGCCGACGAAGTTTATAAAATTGCCAACCCCACCGACGATCGGGTCCACTATATGCTCCCCACCGCCGAGGCGGCCCTGGCCAGCGTATACCGGGACGAAATCCTCACCGAGGCAGATCTTCCCAAGAAGTTCTTCGCCTACACCCCCTGCTTCCGCCGGGAGGCCGGTTCGCACCGGGCCGACGAGCGGGGCATGGTCCGGGGACACCAGTTCAATAAGGTGGAGATGTTCCAGTACACCCGGCCGGAGGACTCCGACGCCGCCTTTGACGAGTTGGTCCGGAAGGCCGAGGATCTGGTGAAGGGCCTGGGCTTCCACTTCCGCACCGTGAAGCTGGCCGCCGGCGACTGCTCCGCCTCCATGGCCCGGACCTACGACATTGAAATTCAGATTCCCTCCATGAACGGCTACAAGGAAGTGTCCTCCGTATCCAACGCCCGGGATTATCAGGCACGCCGGGGAAACATCCGTTTCCGTCGGGAGGACGGCAAGATCGAATTCGTCCACACCCTCAACGGCTCCGGCCTGGCTACCTCCCGGATTTTCCCGGCCATGGTGGAGCAGAACCAGCGTGCCGATGGCAGCGTGGTGGTCCCCGAGGTGTTGCGCAAGTACCTGGGCGGCATCGAAGTCATCGAGAAAAAGAAATAATCATAAGGAGTGAAACGAAAAATGGCGAAGAAAAACGGACTCTGGAATGAATTCAAGGCATTTGCCATCAAGGGAAATGCCTTGAATCTGGCGGTGGGCGTGATCATCGGCGGTGCATTTTCGACGATCACCACGTCCCTGACCAACGATATGATCATGCCCATCGTCTCCATGTTCCTGGGCGGCATCAACTTTTCCGACTGGTATATCACCCTGCCCCAGTGGTTCGGTACCAAAACCGATGCGGACGGCAACGTGCTGGTGAATACCCTGAATTACGGCAATTTTCTCTCCACGGTCATCAACTTCTTCATTCTGGCCTTTGTGGTATTCCTGTTGGTGAAGGGCCTGAACAAGCTCACAGAGCTTGGCGAAAAGGCCGTCCACAAGGAGAA
>JALEII010000012.1 GCA_022770345.1 Clostridiales bacterium
ACATAATTGGGCACGAAGCCCACGTGGCCGGTCCACTCCGGCTGTTCCCGGTCGATTGTCAGATGGACAAAGATACCGTCCTCCCTGCACCATTCCTGCTCAATTTCCGGGTAATCCACCAGGTCCTCCATGGACCGGGAGCCATAGACAATATCGATTTTTCCATACCGGTCCCGGTAATGGCGACAGTAGTTGATGACCGAATGCAAAGGGGCCAGGCCGATGCCGCCGGCGATGAACAACAGGTCCTTCCCGGCGAAATCCGTGTCTACCGGAAAGCCGTTGCCGTAGGGGCCACGGATGGTGATCTGCTGGCCCGGTTCCATGCCGTGGAGCCAGGAGGTGACGCAGCCGCACTTTTTAATGGAAAAATCCAGGAAATCCGGCTCCGTAGGGGAGGAAGTAATAGAAAACAGGGCCTCCCCAACCCCCGGAATGGACAACATGGCACACTGGCCGGGGATATGCACAAAGGGCTTTTTCCCGTCCAGACCCACCACCCGGAAGGTTTTCACGTCGGGGGTGTCCACCCGGATGGCCGTGACCACGCCGATGGACGGGATCAAAGGATCTGCTCTCATACCGTCTCCTCCTTCAGTGCCTTGGATACCTTCACAATATTCATGTGGATGGGGCAGCGCTTCAGGCAGCGGCCACAGCCCACGCAGCCGAACAGGCCGTCGTTATTGTCCGGGAAATACACCAGCTTGTGCATGAACCGCTGGCGGAACCGCTCCTTCTGGGTGGGCCGGGGCTGACCGGCAGACATCTGTGTAAAATCCTTGTACATACAGCTGTCCCAGCAGCGGAACCGACGGACAGCCTGTCCGTCGTTGAACTCCTGAATGTCGTAGCACTGGCAGGTGGGGCAAACGAAGGTGCAGGTGCCGCAGCCCAGGCAGCTTTCGGAAAGGCCAGCCCACTTGTCGGAGTGGAAGATCTGAAGCATATGCTTCCGGTCAAAACCGGAAAGGTCTAAGTGATTCAGGGGCAGTTTTTCGGTCATGGACCGGATGGTGGCTTTGGCCGCATCCACTTTTTCGCTTTCGCAGTCCTCCAAGGGAAGGCCCTGGGTCAGGGCTTCACCTTTATCCGTGTTGGCCTGCCAGTAGAGGTATTCCCCTTCCGTCCAGCAGGACACATCCCCACCGGGTTCCGCCGGGTCGATGCCGAAATTTCCGCAGAAGCAGGTGGCCTCCGGCCGGGAGCAGGCCATGGTCACAACGGTGGCACTCTGACGGCGATTTTCGTAATAAGTGTCCTTGGCATCTGTCAGGAACACCCGATCCAGCAGTTCAAAGCTCCGCGCATCACAGGCCCGGACCCCGAACAGGATGAAGGCTTCCGCCGGGTCCCTGGTTTCAATCATTTCGATCTCTTTTCCGCTGACCCGGAAGCCCACCAGGTTTTCCACCTGGGGGAAGAACAGGTCTTTCGCGGAACGATTGGTATTTCCGGAATCAGAAAGGATCAGGCCCTCCCGCCAGAGGGTATAGGAAGCATTTCCGCTGCCGTCCTGGGCGGGGATGTACAGCTTTTCTTTCCCGGCAAGGGCCGCAAACAGCGCATTTAACCGGGACAGCAAGATTCTCTTCATGCCTGCTCCCCTCCTCTGGTCAGGACAACAGACGGCTCGCAGTCTCCGGTGTCATAGGTCAGCAGGGCCGGTTTGGATTCCAGGTCGCTGCCTGCCATGTAGGGGCCGTAAAGTTCGTTGATGTCCTTGATAAATTTCCGGTTCAGCAGATGCAGGGGGATATGCTGGGGGCAAACCCGGCTGCACTCACCGCAGTCCGTACACCGTCCGGCCACATGGAAGGCCCGGATGATGTGGAACAGATTTTCCTCAAAGGGGTCGGCAGCGGCCTTATTGGCCACGCCGGACTTGGGATTATCGAATACGCACTTTTCGCAGGAGCAGGCCGGGCAGACGTTCCGGCAGGCGTTGCAGCGGATGCACCGGGACAGTTCCTTCTGCCAGAAGGCAAACCGCTCCTCCGGTGTTTCGGCTTCCAGTTTGCTTACCTCCGCAAACCGGTCCCCGGCGGGTGCTTCCTTCCCCTGCTCACCCAGAAGCTCGTCAAAGAGAACAATTTTCTTGCTCTTACAGACCCTGCAGCGCTCCAGGAGCAAATTCTTCCGGGCCACATCTTCCATGCCGTAAAGACTTTCCACCCGGAGGGTATCCCCCCGGGCCTCTACACGGAGGACGCCACCCTTTTCCTCCAGCATCCGGGGGTCGCACATCCCATCACAAGCCACGCCCACAACGTACACATTTTCCCGGCAGATGCGGTGTTCTTTCAAAAGCTGCACGAAGGAATAGGAATCGCAGGGTTTCAGAAAAGCGGCGACTTTCCCGTTCTTTTTGGATTCGCTAATGAGATATTTGGAAAGATTGGCCCCTGAGAAATCGCTGTACACGAAGTCCCGGTCCACCTCCTCCACCCGTGTAAACACACTCGGAGTCAGGTCGTAGCAGAATTCGCCTTTTTTCCACCCCAGCACCCGGGAAACGGTCCCGTTTTCCAGAAGCGCACGGGCTTTTTCTTTTACGCTTTGCTGCATCGCAGGTCCTCCAAACGCTTGTTTTTCCCCAGCTTCGTGACCGTGGCCACAAAGTCATTCATGGTAGCGGCAAACTTAGCGCCCTCCGCAGCGGACACCCATTCCACACGGGTCCGCTCCCGCTCGATGCCCAGATAATCCAGCATGGAGAAGAGGAGGGTCATGCGGCGGCGGGCAAAATAGTTGCCGCTGGTATAATGGCAGTCGCCGGGATGGCAGCCGCAGAGGATGACCCCGTCGGCTCCCCGCTGAAAGGCCCGGAGAATGAACGTGGGATTCAGCCGGCAGGAGCAGGGAATGCGGATGATCTTCACATTGGCCGGATACTGCATCCGGTTGGTGCCGGACAGGTCTGCACCGGCGTAGGAACACCAGTTGCAGCAAAAGGCCACAATGGTGGGCTGAAATTCTTCGTTTACCGGCATATTGCATCAACCTCCGCAAGAATTTGGGCATTGCTGAAGCCCTTCAGGTCCATGGCTCCGGAGGGACAGGCAACGGTGCAGGCACCGCAGCCCTGGCACACGGCAGGATTCACCTGGGCCACCCGGCGCACCAGCGTGGTCCGGTTGGGACCCCGGAATTCCTTGTCCGCATAGGTGATGGCTCCGTAGGGGCAAACCTTTTCACAGCTGGAACAGCCGTTGCACATTTGTTCATCCGGCTGAGCCGTGCAGGGATTGCAGGTCAGGGAATCCTTTGCCAGCAGACCGATGACCTTTGCCGCAGCGGCGCTGGCCTGGGCCACGGTCTCGGGAATGTCCTTGGGACCCTGACATGTACCGGAGAGGAAAATGCCCGCCGTAGGGCTTTCCACGGGCCGCAGTTTGGGGTGGGCCTCCGTAAAGAAGTCATTCGTGTCCATGGAAGCGGTCAGCATGGTAGCCAGAGGCCGTGCAGACTTATCCGGCTCAATGGCGGCAGCCAGAACCACCATATCCGCATCGATATGCAGCTGCCGTCCGCCCAGCAGGTCCGAAGCCTGGACCTTTAGTTTGCCGTCCTGGGGGACGACTTTGCCCACCATGCCCTTGACATAGTGAACGCCGTATTCCTCCACGGCCCGGCGGTAAAATTCGTCAAAATTCTTGCCTGGGGTCCGCACATCGATATAGAACACGTACACGTCCGTATCCGGGTACTTTTCCCGGCAGAGCATGGCGTGCTTTGCCGTGTACATACAGCAAATTTTGGAGCAGTAGGACTTCCCTCGCCCGTCGGCACACCGGGAACCCACGCACTGAACGAACACGATGGTCTTGGGATGGGTCTTATCGGAGGGGCGCAGCAGCACGCCGCCGGTAGGACCGGCCGCATTCATCAGCCGCTCAAATTCCAGGGATGTAACTACGTCAGGGCTTTGGGAATAGGCAAACTCATCGTATTTGTCCAACTTGATGGGCTCAAAGCCCGTTGCGGCTACGATAGCACCGTATTCTTCCTCGACAAACGTATCTTTCTGCTTGTAATCGATGGCCCCCGCCGTGCAGACCTTGGAGCAGACGCCGCACTTGCCGGTTTTCAGCATGGTGCAGTAATTTGCGTCAATGGTGGCCAGCTTGGGGACGGCCTGGGCGAAGGGGATGTAAATGGCCCGGCGGGTGTCCAGTCCTAAGTTAAATTCATTGGGGACCTTCTTCTGGGGGCATTTCTCGGTGCAGAGGCCGCAGCCGGTACACTTGGCCTCGTCCACATACCGGGCCTTTTTCCGGATGGTCACACGGAAATTGCCCACAAAACCGGAAATTTTTTCGATTTCCGAGTAGGCATAGATATGAATTTTCTCGTTCTGGGCCGCATCCACCATTTTCGGGGTCAGAATGCAGGCGGCGCAGTCCAGTGTGGGGAAGGTCTTGTCGATCTGGGTCATTTTGCCACCAATCGTCGGTTTTTTCTCCACGATATCCACGTCAAAACCCGCCTCGGCAATGTCCAAAGCCGTCTGTATACCCGCAATGCCGCCGCCGATGACCAGCGCCCGTTTCTTCACCGGGCTGGTCCCCGCCACCAACGGGGCGTTCAGCTGGACCTTGGCAATGGCCGCCCGGCCCAGAATAATTGCCTTCTCCGTTGCGGTGGCCTTTTCTTTGTGGATCCAGGAGCATTGCTCCCGGATGTTGGCAATTTCCACCATGTAGGGGTTCAGCCCTGCACGGGAACAGGTCTTGCGGAAGGTCGCCTCGTGCATCCGGGGAGAGCAGGAGCAAATGACCACACCGGTGAGGGCATAGTCCCGAATGGTATTCGCAATCAGGTCCTGTCCGGCCTGAGAGCACATATACTGATAATTGGTGGAGAAAACCACCCCAGGCTCTTTTCCAAGGGCCCGGGAAACTTGCTCCACGTCCACGGTGGCCGCAATGTTGCTGCCGCACCAGCAGACAAAAACGCCGATTCTCTGCATGGTGTCCCTCACTTTCTGTATTTTCGGAAGGCACTGGTCACGGCCTGCTGCGGAATTTCCGGGTCAGCAAGGGCGGCGACGGCCTCCGGGTGCAGGTGTTCCTCCCCGACCCGGCGCAAAAATACCACCCGAACGGCCTCAATGAGCTTTGCGGGTTCCACGCTTCGGGGGCACCGCTCCACGCAGGCGAAGCAGCTCAGGCAGGTGTAAATTCCTTTGGAATGGAGCAGCTCGTCAATGTGACCGGTCTCCACCATGTCCACGAACTGGTGGGGATGGTACTCCATCTGGTCATAGGCCGGGCAGCTGGCGGTGCATTTTCCGCACTTCATGCATCTGCGGGGGTTCACCCCGGAAATGCGGCGGATAGTCTCAAGGTCGTTCATGCGTCGCCCTCCTTCAAGCCCAGCGCTTCCGCCAGAAGCTCCGTGAAATAATAAACGGGCAGGCTTCCGGCCTTGTTCAGGTTATACATACACAAGGGGCAAGCGGTGATGAGGCACTCTGCTCCCTGACTGACAGCATTGTCCAGGATCAGTTCCGCTCGGCTCTTGGCGTAGCCGGGGTTCTCCACGGTCACATAGCCGCCGCAGCACTCGTTCCGCTGGCCGTAAACGACCGGCTCGGCCCCGATGGCCCGGATGAAATCCTCCAGAATATGGGGATTTTCCGGGTCGTCGAACTGCAATTCCTTACTGGGCCGCAGCAGCAGGCAGCCATAATAAGCGCCGATCTTCCGGCCCGTCAGGGGCTTGACAACTTTTTTCGACAATTCGGAAAAGCTCACTTCGTCCCGCAGGACTTCCAGGTAATGCAGCACTTCCGTGTCGCCTATGTAGGGAGCTTCGTCGGCCCGGTACCGGTTCACCCGGTCCCGGATGGTTTCGTCAGTGCGGATGTCATTGTTCACCCGCTTTAGAACGTGATAGCAAGCGGAGCAAAGGGTCACCAGCTTGCCGTCTTTGGCATTGGACAGCGCCCGGACCGAGGACAGCCGGGTGGCAATTTCGTCCTTGGCCATGGGGTACACGCCGCCGCAGCACTGCCATTCCGGCAGTTCCTCCAAAGGAAAGCCCAGCGCCTGTGCGCTGAGCCGTCCCCAGTGGTCCAGGACCTTGCCCTTTGTTTTCAGGGTGCAGCCCGGGAAATAGGAATAGGTCATGGTCCCGCCTCCTCAGATCATCTGCTCCGGATGGAACACTTCGTCGAACCGCTCCGCCGTCAGGAAGCCCAGCGCCACACAGGCCTCTTTCAGAGAAATATTCTCTGCATATGCTTTCTTGGCGGTCCTTGCAGCATTTTCGTAGCCAATATAGGGGTTCAAAGCCGTGACAAGCATGAGGGAATTGTGTAGATTGTGGTCCATTTTCTCTCTGTTGGCCGTGATGCCGACCACGCAGCGGTCGTGGATGGACAGCATGACCTCGGCCAGCAGCCGTGCAGACTGCAAAAAATTATAGATGAGCACCGGCATGAAAACATTCAGCTCAAAGTTACCCTGAGAAGCAGCAAATCCCACAGCGGCATCATTGCCAAAAACCTGCACGGCCACCATGGTAGCAGCCTCGCATTGGGTGGGGTTCACCTTACCGGGCATAATGGAAGACCCCGGCTCATTTTCGGGAATATGAATTTCACCCAAACCGTCCCGGGGACCGGAGGCCAGCCAGCGGATGTCATTGGCAATTTTCATCAGGTCCGCCGCCAAAGCTTTCAGCGCCCCATGGGCAAAGACCAGCTCATCCTTGGAGGTCAGGGCATGGAACTTATTGGGGGCCGTGCGAAATTCCTTGCCGGTCAACCGAGACACGGCCTCTGCCACGGCGGTATCAAAGCCCTTGGGAGCATTCAGGCCCGTACCTACAGCAGTGCCGCCCAGAGCCAATTCCTTCAAAGGCGTCAGACTCAGCTCCAGCAGCTGCCGGTCCCGCTCCAGACTGGTCCGCCAGCCGGAAATTTCCTGGGAAAAGGCAATGGGGGTAGCGTCCTGTAAATGAGTCCGTCCGGACTTGACAATGCCCACATTTTCCTTTTCCAGCCGTGCAAAAGCGGCGGCCAGCACGTCGATGGCGGGCAGCACCCGGTCCTCGATGGCAATGACGGCGGCAATGTGCATGGCCGTGGGGAAGGTATCATTGGAGGACTGGGACATGTTGATGTCGTCATTGGGGTGCAGCAGCTTTTTTCCGGCAATTTCGTTGCCCCGGTTGGCAATGACCTCGTTGGCGTTCATGTTGGATTGGGTGCCGGAGCCGGTCTGCCAGACAACAAGAGGGAAGTGCTCATTCAGTTCCCCGGAGATCACCTGGTCGCAGGCGGTTGAGATGGCAGAGAGCTTTTCATCGGTCATTTTTTCCGGCCGCAGGGTGTGGTTGGCCATTGCGGCGGCCTTTTTCAGGATACCGAAGGCGTGGGTGATCTCCCGTGGCATGGTCTCCTGACCTACCCCGATCGGGAAATTCTCATGGCTTCGCTGGGTCTGGGCCCCCCAGTACTTGTCGGCAGGGACTCGGACTTCGCCCATAGAGTCGTGTTCTACTCTGTATTCCACGAAATGACCTCCTCAGATGGACAGTTTGGAAATGGTGTCCTTCAACTTAGTGGCACTGGCGCGGAGCTTATCCACTTCGCCGTCGGTCAGGTGGTTCATGATCTTGCCCCGGACGCCGGTACGGTCCACGATGGTCAGCGTGGACAGGGCCACATCCTCCACGCCGTACTCCCCGTGCATCATGGTGGAGACGGTCAGCGCCGTGCCGGCCCCGTTGAAGATGCACTTGCAGATATGGCACACGGAAATAGCCACGGCATAGAAGGTCGCCCCCTTGGCCTTGATGACCTGAGCGCCGGAGGTGCGGACAAACTCCTCCACCTCGGCATAATTCTGATTCCAGTTGATGGAATCGCCGTCGGGAGCGCATGCTTTATAGGAATCGATGTGATTGTTTGCAATGTGGACCAGGGACCAGGGCACAAAGGACGTGTCGCCGTGCTCGCCGTACACATGGGCATGGACGTTTTTAGGGCTGATGTGGAAGCGCTTGGCCAGGGTGGACTGGAGCCGGGAGGTGTCCAGAATGGTACCGGAACCCATGATCTGATGCTCCGGCAGACCGGAAATTTTACTGAACACATAGGTCAGGACATCCACCGGGTTGGAAACGATGATATACACCGCTTTGGGGGCCACCTTCACGATGTTCGGTGTAATATCTTTCAGAATGTTCACGTTGGTCTGGGCCAGGTCCAGCCGGGATTGGCCGGGCTTCCGGGCCACGCCAGAGGTAATGATAACGATGTCGGAATCCTGCGCATCGGGATAATCGCCACAGCGCACAATGGCGGGAGAGCAGAAGGGGGCCGCTTGGTAAATGTCCAGCGCCTCGCCAAAGGCCTTCTGTTGATTAATGTCAATCAGAACGATCTCGGAGGCAATGCCCTGAACCATCAGGTCGTTGGCGATAGTAGCGCCGACGCTGCCCGCACCGATCACAGTAATTTTACTCATAATATCGATCTCCTTTTCCGTGTGCCGCCTTTCGGCGTGTGGGTTGTGACCTTTTAGTCGATATGATTATATCGATACAGGAAAGAAAAATAAAATGCTATTTTTGTCGCTGCCATATCAAAAATCACATAGCACTTCTGCTTCAGCACATGGCTTCACTGGGGCTAACTCCCGGTTCTGTCAAAAAGATACAGGAAACGCTTCGCTTTTTATTGATTTTTGCAACCGTTTATGATATGCTTGTTTGGAGAGGAGTGATGCGGCTTGGCCGATGTTCTGGAATATAAATGTCCCTGCTGCGGCGGCGGACTGGTGTTCCATGAGGATACCCAGAAGCTGACCTGTCCCTTCTGCGACAACGAATTTACCATTGAGACGATTCAGGCTCTGAAGGAAAGTCAAAAAGCAGGGAAAGACGAATTCCAATGGGAACCTGAGGAACATGAAAACTGGGCCGACCCGGACGATGTCCGTGTGTTCCTGTGTTCCTCCTGCGGTGGCGAACTTATCACCGACGGCAACACAGCGGCAACTTTCTGTCCTTTCTGCGGCAATCCGACGATCTTGCCGG
This sequence comes from Clostridiales bacterium, assembly GCA_022770345.1. Lineage (GTDB taxonomy): Bacteria > Bacillota > Clostridia > Oscillospirales > Oscillospiraceae > Faecousia. Next base: position 9,052 of record JALEII010000012.1, read on the forward strand.
GGCGGCTGTCCGGCGGCCTGAAGCCCGATGGGGTTCTTCCCTTCCAGAAAAGCAAAGAGGACGCCAAGGCGGCCTTTTTGAAACTCTGCAAGGGGAAGCCTTTGCTTCCCAAGGACTTCAAGAGCCAGAACCGGCTGGAAAAAATCACGGGGCTATACGTTCCCTTCTGGCTTTATGACTGCAAGGGTGCCATCAACGCCAGTTACAAGGCAACTCGTGTTCACTGCTGGTCCGATTCCAAGTATAATTACACCCGCACAGAGCATTTTCTCTTGCAGCGGGATGCGGATGCCCAGTTTGACGGCATCCCTATGGACGGGTCCAGCAAGATGGAGAACCAGTACATGGAATCCATCGAACCCTTCGATTATTCCAAAATCGTCCCCTTCGACACGGCCTATCTTTCCGGTTTTTTGGCTGACAAATACGATATAGAGGCCAAGTCAGGAGAACCCCGCATCAAGGACCGGGTGTCCCAATCCCTGAATATGCTGCTGCAACCCTCCCTGGCGGGCTTTTCCACCCTCATCCCCACCGGGTCTACGGTGAATGTGGCCCACAGCAAGAGCCGCTACGTACTCATGCCCGTTTGGATGCTGACTACCCGCTATAAAGACAAGACCTATCTGTTCGCCATGAACGGCCAGTCCGGGAAAATGACCGGCAGTCTACCGGTGTCCAAGGGCCGCAGCGCCGCCTGGTTCTCGGCCTTTACGGCACTGGGGGCCATTGCGTTCTGGCTTTTCTTCTACCTTTTCTGACTGAGGAGGGACGGCCATGAAACGAATTTTGAAATTGCTTCTCCCCTTCCTGATGGCATTTGCCCTGTGTCTGCCGGTGCTGGCAGAGGAACAACGGGTATTTGACAACGCCGGGCTTCTGGATGAATGGGAAGTCTCCATGCTGGAGGATAAAATTCAGGACCTGCGGGATACATACGATATGGATGTGGTCCTGCTGACCCTGAATTCCCTGGATGGCAAGACCGCCGAGGGTTATGCCGACGATTATTACGACGGCAACAGCTTCGGGGAAAACGGAATGCTTTTCCTGCTGGACATGGAAAGTCGCTCCTGGTATATGCTGACCCACGGCACGGCCATCTATGCAGTGACGGATTACGGCATTCAGGAAATTTTCTCTGCCATCGCCTCGGATCTGTCCGGCGGGGATTACTACGATGCTTTTGACGGCTATCTGGATGAGCTTTACACCTATTTTCAGGCTTACGCCGATGGGAAGCCTATCGACGGCTATCGGGACGATTACACCGGTCCCGGCAGTTACGAACCGGGGACCCGGGATGACGTGGTCCACTACCCGGACTACGAGCCATCCTATGACAGCGGCTATGTTTTCTATCCCGCCCAGATTGGCGTTTCCCTGCTGGTGGGGGCCATCATTGGTCTTATCGCATTGCTCATCGCCCGCCGGGGCATGAACACCGTGAAGAGTAAGGGCAGCGCCACAGACTATGTGCGTCAGAATACCTTCCGCATCACCGGCCGGCAGGATATTTTCCTGTACAGCAATGTGACCAAGACCCGCCGGGATACGGATTCCGGCAGTTCCGCAGGCCACAGCGGCGGCGGTTCCTCGGTCCACACCAGCTCCTCCGGCCATTCCCACGGGGGCGGTGGAGGCCATTTCTGAGAAAGCAACCTTAAATTTTACATATCACGTATCAAAGGAGAATGAACTATGGGACTTATCAAAGCGGCATTGGGCAGCGCCGGCGGCGTGCTGGCGGACCAGTGGAGAGAGTATTTCTATTGTGACAGTCTTTCCGAGAATGTTCTGGTGGCCAAGGGTGTGAAGCGCCAGACCAGTCGGGGCAGCAACACCAAGGGTTCCGACAACATCATTACCAACGGCTCGGTCGTCGTGGTCAACGAAGGCCAGTGCATGATGATCGTGGACCAGGGTGCCATCGTGGAATTCACCGCCGAAGCCGGTGAATTCACCTGGAACAGCTCCTCCGAGCCCAGCATCTTCTACGGTGGCCTGGGTCAGGGGATTTCCAAGAGTTGGGAGACCTTCAAGCGCCGTTTCACCTTCGCCGGTGAGCCTGCCAAGGACCAGCGCATTTACTATTTCAACCTGAAGGAGCTGCCCGGCAATAAGTACGGCACCCCCGCCCCTATCCCCTTCCGGGTGGTGGATAAGAACATCGGCCTGGACATGGACATTTCCATTCGGTGCAACGGCGAGTATTCTTATAAGATCACCGACCCCATGTTGTTCTACAAGAACGTTTGCGGCAACGTGTCCGACAGCTACACCCGTGAAAAGCTGGACAGCCAGCTGAAAACCGAGTTCCTGACGGCTCTGCAGCCCGCTTTCGCCAGAATCTCCGACATGGGCATCCGCTATTCTTCCCTGCCCGCCCACACGTTGGAGCTGGCCGACGCTATGAACGCCGCCCTCTCCGCCAAGTGGAGCGAACTGCGTGGTCTGAGCGTGGTCAGCGTGGGCGTGAACTCCGTTACCGCCTCCCCGGAGGACGAGAACACCATCAAGGAGCTGCAGCGCAACGCCACCCTGCGGGACCCCTCCATGGCCGCTGCCCATCTGGTGGGGGCACAGGCTGCAGCCATGCAGTCCGCTGCCAAAAACGAGTCCGGGGCTATGACCGGCTTCATGGGCATGGGCTTCGCCCAGCAGGCTGGCGGCACCAATGCCAATGCCCTGTTTCAGCAGGCCGCACAGCAGCCGAAAGCCGCTCCCGCCGCTCCTGCGGCCAGCGCCAATAGCTGGAAATGCAGCTGTGGAAAGGAAAACACCGGCAATTTCTGCATGAACTGCGGCTCCAAACGGCCGGAAGCAGGCTGGACCTGTTCCTGCGGCCAGGTGAACCGGGGCAACTTTTGCTCCAACTGCGGTGCCAAACGCCCCGCCGGAGAACCCCTGTACCGCTGTGACAAGTGCGGCTGGGAGCCGGAAGACCCCAAGCATCCCCCGAAGTTCTGCCCGGAGTGCGGCGATAAGTTCGACGAGAGTGACATTCAGTAAAAATCAGGCCCTCCGGATTTTCCGGAGGGCCTTTCCTATGAAAATGCCTCCCTGATAAAAACGGGCAAGCATTCTTTATACTCTTCTTGCACTCAGGCTTTCGGCCAGAGATGCCATGTAGGCATGGTCCGGGAATATATCCAGGAAGCCAATGGCCTTTTGCGTGTAGGAATTCACCAGTTCCTCGCACTTTTTGAGGCCGTAAAGCCGGACGAAGGTATTTTTTGTATCATCACAGCCCACATCCTTGCCCATTTCCTGGGCCGTCCCGATGACGTCCAGCATATCGTCCCGAATCTGGAAGGCCAGACCGATCAGCCCCGCAAACCGGGCCGCTGCGGCGATCTGTTCGTCGGTGCCTCCGGCAGCGATGACCCCAAGCACGCAGGCGGCGTTGATGAGCGCCCCGGTCTTGCGGTTCTGGATGTCCAGGACCTCCTGCTCGGAGCAGACCCGCTCCTCGCTGAGGATGTCCAGCACCTGTCCGCCCACCATGCCCCGGGAACCGGCACATTCAGACAGAACAGAAAGGGCAAAAACCGTTTTTTCCGCCGGAATTTTCGCCTGGGCGGCTATGGAAAAGGCATCCGTCAGCAGTGCGTCCCCAGACAAAATGGCCATAGCCTCCCCGTAGACCTTGTGATTGGTCAGCCGGCCCCGGCGATAGTCGTCATTGTCCATGGCGGGCAGATCGTCGTGAATCAGGCTGTAGGTATGGATCATCTCCACGGCGGCTGCCAGCGGAGCGGCTGTTTTCCAGTTGCCTTCTGCCATCCGGCAGAAGTCAAAGGCAAAGATGGGACGCAGCCGCTTGCCCCCGGCCAGAAGGCTATACCCCATGGCATCAAAGAGTTGCTTCTGGGGTTCTTCGCCGAAAGCGGAGAGATGCTCTTTCAGAAATTGCTCGATATAGTCCCGGTACTCCCGGGTCCTGGCCTCATTAGGGTTCTCCATCGGCAAAATCCTCCTCTACCGGTTCTCCGTCTGGGCCGGACAGCACCAGCTTCACCTGCTGTTCCGCATCGTCCAGCAGCTTGCCGCAGGACCGAACCAACTCCGTTCCCTCCTGAAATAACCTCAACGATTCCTCCAAGGCCACGTCGCCTCGCTCCATGGCCCGGACAATCTCCTCCAAACGCCGGAGATTCTGCTCAAAGGTCTTGTTTTCTTCGTTCATTTCGATTCCTCCTGAACGGTTGCAGTGATGCTGCCTTCATGCAGCGTGATGGATAGCCGGTCCCCGGGGGTCACCTGGCTGGCCGAGCGCACCAGGGACCCATCAGCCTTGGCGGCCAGGGCGTAGCCCCGAGACAGGACCTTCAGGGGACTCATGGCATCCAGCTTGGCGGTCAGACCCACAAATTGCTGACGGGAACGATGGAGCCGCTGCTGCTGGGCAGCCTGGAGTCTTGTGGACAACAGAACCACGGTCTTGCGGCGCTGCACCAAATAGCCCATGGGGCTTTGGAGACCGGGACTTTTGCGAAGAATGTCCAGCTGTCGCCGGGCGGTTTTCAGCCGCCGGGACAGGTCTGCGGCCAGATTGGCGCTAACGCTGTCCAGGCTCTGCCGCAAGGCTTCCTGGTCCGGCACAGCCAATTCCGCCGCATTGGACGGGGTCGCCGCACGGACATCGGCCACAAAATCGCTGATAGTCACATCCGGCTCGTGGCCCACGGCGGAAATAACAGGAATTTCGGAATCGTAGATAGCACGGGCTACCACTTCCTCATTGAAGGCCCACAGGTCCTCCATGGACCCACCGCCCCGGCCCACAATGAGCACGTCGCAGAGCTTGTGGGTGTTGGCAAAGCGAATCGCCCCGGCAATTTCCGTGGGCGCTTCCGCACCCTGGACCCGCACCGGCAGCAGCTTCACCTGAGAAATTGGATAGCGCCGCCGAAGAATCCGGAGAATATCGTGGACCGCCGCACCGGCGGAACTGGTAACGACACCAATGATACCTGGATATTGGGGAATGGGTTTTTTGTGAACATCGTCAAAGAGGCCCTGGGCCGCCAACCGGGCCTTCACCTGCTCAAAGGCGGCATACAGATCCCCTACTCCGTCCGGCAGCAGTGCCGAACAGTAGAGCTGATAGGCGCCGTCCCTGGGGTAGACCGCAATGCGGCCCATGGCAATAACCTGCATTCCGTTTTCCGGCCGGAATCGGAGCCGCATAGCATCCCGCCGAAATAGGACGCATTTCAATGCCCCGCCGGCGTCTTTCAGGGTAAAATAATGATGACCGGAGGGATAGAGTTTATAGTTGCTGATCTCGCCGGACACAGCCACGGCAGAGAGGAAATCGTCCTCCTCCAGCTTGGCTTTCAGATAGTCGTTGATCTGCGAAACGGAAAAAACGTTGCGTTCCATTATTGATCCTCCGCCAGCCGCCGGGTCAGCACGGCCACGCCCATGGCGTTATCCGTGGAATACTGGGGCTGAGCAAACACCGGATCCAGCGGCTTCGTCCGCTCCCGGAGCATGGAATTGGAGGCCACGCCTCCGGAAAAAACGACCCGCAGACCCGGATATTCCTTCTGGGCATTCCGGGTGGCTTTCAGCACGGCGCTGCACATGGTTCCCAAAGCAAAAGCGGCGGTATCCGCCGGGGTGTTGCTTTCGGCATATTTCGCCACCTGGTTTTGCATCCCGGACAGGGAAAATTCCATTCCTGCACATTTGACCGGATAAAAGTCCTTCTTTTCCGCCTGGGCGCTCAGAGCGTCCAGGTGTTTTCCAGCCGGGAAAGGCAAACCCAGCAGTACCCCGGTCCGGTCGATGAGCTGCCCGGCAGAAATGTCGGTGGTGCCGCCGACGCGTGTGCAGCGGACATTTTTCCCCTCCGGTTCTACCAGAAGCAATTCCGTGGTGCCGCCGGAAAGATGCCAGGCCAGGTGGGGCTGGTCCATCAGTTCAAGACATCCTGCGCTCCAAAGTGCGGCAGCCACATGGCCCTGCTGATGGGAAACTTCAAAAAGCGGCACGTTCAGGCATTGGGCAAGCATGACCGCATGGGAATATCCCACCAGGAAGCAGGGCATATAGCTGCCCTCCACGGCTCTCGGCCGGGTACTGACGCCCACGGCGGAAATCGTCCGTCCGTCCAAACGGGAAAACAGCCTGCCGGAAAGCTCCGGCAGGCTTTTCGTATGATGAAACACCGCATCGCTCTGCCGCAGACCCAGTTCGCCAGGCTTCACCGGCAGCAGACGGGAACAGTTTTCACCCCCATCATCGCTGAGGAAGGCGATGGAGGTGGTATAATTACTGGTATCCAGGCCCAGGACAGTCATGCCTTGGCCTCCGTCAGGCTCCGGGCAAAGGTCCCCAGAATGCCGTTGACGAAGCTGCCCGCTTCCTCGCTGTCATAGAGCTTGGCCAGCCGCACGGCCTCGGAAATGGACACGCCGGTGGGGACATCCTCCTCAAAGAGGATCTCGTACATGGAAAGCTGTAAAATGGCACGGGTGATGCGGGAGATCCGTCGCAGGTCCCAGCCCTTGGACAAACTGCGGATATACCCGTTCAGTTCCTCCTGCTTGTCCGCAACCCCGGCAACAACCCGGTCGATGTACGTCCGCTGGGAAGCCGCATCCTCCCCATAGAGGGGATATTCCCCGGCCAGGGTGGCCCGGTATTCCTCTTTCAGCCGGTCATTGACGGTCTCCAGGGGTGGTTCCCCGGTAAATTCCCGGGCGTAGATCAGGTGCAGAGTCAATTCTCTTGCGTTACCTCTGGTCATAAACGCTCCTTACTGCCGGGCAATGCCGCAGACGTTCACGTTCACGGCAGCAACCTTCACACCGCAGGCGGATTCTACGGCAGCGGTAACGGTCTCCTGCACAGCCTTGGCCACTGTAATGACAGCCTGTCCATAGGCCACCACGATGTTGCAGTCGATGAACACCTCGTTATCCGGGCCCAGCAATATTTTCATACCTTTGCCCCAGTTCTTCTTGCCGATAATCTCGGCAATGTCCGCACCGGGCTTCACGCTGAGACCGATAACACCCTCCACTTCGCTAACCGCCTGATCCACGATGGTGGCAACCACATCCTCGGAAATGAGCACGCTGCCGTTGTCCTGATCCTGGATGATATACTGCTTATTATATTCCGCCATGGGAATCCCTCCTAAATTCATCTGTCACGCCTGAGCATGACATACTTTGGAATATTATATCACATCGGTGGGAAAATACAACACTTTTCTCAGGGAAAAGAAAAGCCGGGCTGCAAAAAGCAGCCCAGCAAACTATTGCACCTCCACTACCCGGATGTCCGGCAGGGAAAAGTTGGAGGCGGACATGACAATATCGGCAATCAGCGCTACGTCCGCATTCTGTAATCCGCCCTCCGGGGAGGCCACAGCTACGGAAATGCCGTCCTCTCCAATATAGGCCACGCAGTCCGCATAGCCCTTGGCGATGACCATACTTTCGATCTGGGCCTCCTGCAGGGCGGTCTGGACAATGGCATCCAACTGGCTCCCCGCCTGAGAATCCTTGTCGGAATATGCCATGGCCTCCTGGAGGGTGGTCACGGCGCTGTCCCGTGCTTGCTGGCGGCTGAGCCGGACGGCAGCGAAATAATCGGTACCGGTACTGACGGCGGCATCAACCTCCCCTTCTGTACCCATGACCGTCAAGTCGTCGGAGAGCAGCTTGTCAGAATTCAGGGTGTCGGAGAAGTTCCCGGTGGCCTGATCCTCCGTATAGAGCCAGTTCAAGTAAATCCCCCCGCAGACCGTCACGAGGATGGCCCCGGCGATCAGGTTTTTCTTCCAGTTTTGCATAGAATCTTACCTCCCATTCATTTTCAAAACGGAAATACGGTTTGCACCCAATCCGGTAACCTTCGACACCGCCTCGACGATGGCTAGCCGCACGGCGGCACTGTCCGCTCCCTGGCAGACCACCAGTGCCCCCAGATATTGGGGCGGGTTCACCTGGGCCACCAATGCGGACTCCCCTCTTGCACTTTCAGAGACAATGACCGTGTCCCGGCGAACGGATCGGGAGCTTTCGCCGGTATCACTGTCCTCATCGGTTTGATAAATGGTCTGCCGTCCCACCGCCTCCGTCAGCATCACCCGGACTTTCCCGGCACCTTGAATGGTTGCCAAAATGGTCTCTAATTCCGCCTGAGTGGTGTCCGAAACGGCCGCCGCTTCCGTGACATCCGGGGCCAAGGCCGCCTTTTTTCCGGGAATGGCCAGGAGGCACAGGCCCAGCAGGACAATGAGCAGGGCATATTTGTATTTTTCCAGCAGCTTTGGAATCTTCTTGGTCAGTTTTTCCATACAAGCGCCTCCTTTGCAATGCCCAGCTGGATCTCCAAAAGCGCCGACAGCCTACTTTTCACATAGGGAGACACATTTCCGGTAAGAACGGCCCCGTCCGGCCGCAGTTCCTCATTCACGCTGACCACCGCCTGGACGCTGGCCCCCAGCTCCGCCGCTTTGTCCAAGATATATGCTTCCGTCTGGGCCTTTATGCTTGCGGCCATGGCGTTCCGACTCTCCAATTCCCCGGAGGCCGCCGCCAACTCCCCCTCCCGGCGAATGGTGTCCGTCACATCCAGCAAATTGGACCATTTCCCACTCCAATCAAACCGGAATACGCACAGCACCATCACCAAGCCGCAGAGAAGACGCATCAGCCCGGCAGACAGGCCCTTCTCGCCCAGAAAACTGGTGAGAATCGCGCATAAAATGGCGGCAGCAGTCAAAACCGTCACATATTGCCGTAAAGCCTCCATCATACGCCCACCCCTTTCAAAAAGCACACCGTGCTTACCAGCCAGAAAAGGCAAACGGTCCCCAGCATGGCCAGCAGCAAGCCCATGGCCGTGGAGAAATCGCTGACCACGCCCGTAAGATGCTTGGGAGCAAACAATCCACACAGCGCAGTTGCCCCTTTCCAGACAAGATACTGTGCGCCCATGTGAAAAAACGGCCCGATCCAGACCGCCAGCACCGCCAGCAATCCATAGACCCCGGCAGCGTTTTTCACCAACCCAGCACTGACCAGCACCGTCTCCGAAGCGTCTGACAGCATCCCACCCACCACCGGCACCATGCCGCCAATGGCCAACTTAGTAGCCTTCAGAGCGGCGGCGTCCACACTGCCGGACAGGACGCCGGTAATGCCCATATAGGCGGAAAAGCCCATCAAAACGCCTTTCAGGCACCAGGAAATGAGCCATTTCACAAAATCACGGAGCTTGTCCAGATTCTTGCAGACTCCGTTGGCCACGGACAGAGCAAGAAACAAGTACACCATGGGCACGACGAATTTGGAAATCACCGTGGAAAGCAACGCCGTGAATACCGCCGTCCCAGCGTACAGAGCCTTAGCCGCCGTGACACCCCCCTGAGCCGCCATAGCGGAGGTCATCACCGGCAGCAATAAGCGCCCATACTCCGTCAGTTCCTCCACACACCCTATCCCCTGCCGGATGCTGTTCCTGGCGGGACTGAGCATCAGGATTCCAACAGCCACCACGCCGCCCAACTCCATAACAGTGGACTTGTCCTCAGCAACAGCGGACAGCACCCCGGTGAGCACGGCCGCTGCCAAAACCCCCAACGCCCCGGCCATGGCCTGGGAAAAATCCGAAGTCAGGTCCGGCAGGGCGTTTTTCAGCACCTCCCGCAGGCCGGCCCCGAAGGAATCCTGGGTTTTCGGAAAATAATCCCGGCCGCTGTCCGGTACTGTAGGGGCCGTGGTCTCCGCCCGGACGGGAATAGCCAGAAACAGGAGAAAAACAGTCAATAGAATTACCCGCCGGATAAAACGTCCCGGACCAATTCCAGCAGAGACCGAAACAGGGGAAGTGCCAGCCACAGAGTTACCACCCCTGTAAGGATTTGCAAAGCCTTGCCCATGGCGTCGTTTCCTGAATCGGCGCAGAGCAGTTGGGCCAGTTGGGAAACCAGGCCGATGCCCAGAACCTTCAGCAAAATCGTCAGCACCGAACTGTCCAGCCTCGCCAGGCCGCTCAATTCCCGCAGGAAGTCCAGCACCGGGGACAGGAAAGCCCCGGCTGTCAGCGCCGCCATGGCGCAGATGGCCAGAGACAGTAGCACCGCCGTCTCCTTCCGTTCTTTTCCCAAACTCAGGCACAGGATCACCCCCACGACCACCAGCACCGCCGCCTGAAAAAACGTCTCCATCAGAACCGAAACAGGCTCTTGACCAGATCAAACAGCTCGGAAATTTTCTGAGCCACGATCATCAGTACTACCACGAGCCCCGCCAGAGTGGTCATGGTGGCCTGCTCCTCCCGGCCGGAACGGGAGAGCACCTGATTGAGAATGGAGACGATGATGCCAACGGCGGCGATTTTGAAAATGAGATCAATATCCATGGGCTACAAAAAGAGAATGGCCAAGGCCGCCCCGGCGCAGAGGCTCAGGGTCCGGTAATTCCGGCGGCGCTGGTCCCGGCCGGCGGCAAATTCTGCCAAACGCTCCCGGCACTCGGTCCGGGTCCGGTCCAGGCCCCGCAGTTGGCCCTCCAGGTCAAACCGGCCCAGGCTTGTCCCCAGGATTCGGAAACAGGCGGCGGTTGCCTCCGGCAGATTCGGATTCCTGGACAGGGCGGCGTGCATACAGGCGTTCACATCCGGAGAAATCTGGTCCTCCAAGGTCATGGCCAACGTTGAAAAAACTGCCCCGACCCCGCTGCCCAACTCCTGCCCGGCCATGCGGCACAGGTCCGGCAATGGTGTCAGACGGTACTGCAATTCGCTGGACATGAAATCCAACCCGGCGCACAGGGACCGGAGACTTTTCTCAGCCAGACGGTCATTTCTGACCAGTATGGCTCCGAACCCGCCGCAGCCCAAAACGATCAGCACCGCTCCAAAAATTCGCAGGCTCATTGTCCATCCTCCTCTATCCAGCTTTGGTCCGGCTGGACTGTCAGAATATGGTCGAAAAGCTTCGTTTCCACCAGGGGCGCATAAACAGGCCTTGTCAGTAAATCCCGCTTGCCCGCAGCGTGGGCGGTAGCCAGCAGAGACACCCCGCACCAACCAGCCTGAATGAGGCTCCGGCAATCCTCCGGGCTGGTTATTTCGTCCACAGCGATACACTTTGGACCCATCGTCCGCAGCAGCCGATCCAGCCCTGAGGACTTGGGACAGCCGGACAGCACGTCCGTCCGCTCCCCTGAAAAAAACGTCCCCTCCGGGAATAATTCTCCCCGCTCGTCCACCACGCCAACGGCCATTTTTCCGCTTCGCTGGCGAATCAGATCCCGTAACAGGGTGGTTTTTCCGCTGCCGGGAGCACCCAGAATCAAAATGGATCCGTCCAGCCCCGCTGCCCGTTGGGCAAGTCCCGGAAAATCCCGTGCCACCCGGATGCATACGGAGGTGCAGGTCCGCAGGGCTGTCACAATTCCGTCCTTTACCACCACTTCCCCACAAAGGCCCATACGATGGCCGCCGGGAATGGTCAGATACCCATCGGCCACAGATGCCACCGCCCAGGGAGAGAATCTGCTGGCACCGTTCAGTACATACGTCAGGTCCTCTCGGCTTACCTTCCGGCTCAGAAACCGGCTTGTCCCCCCGACCAGTTCCGGTCCTTCCCCCAGCCGGAGCCGCAGTTCCCGCAGGGTCTCCCGGCCGGACTTATCCACCTCCGGCCGCAGCCAGGGTGGCAGCAGCGCCAGAAATTCCGTCCACGCACACGTCATTGGTATCCCTCCTTGCCCAAACCTATGCGCCGCACCCCCTCGGTATGCAAAAAGGTCCGGGCAGCAAACGCCGCCCGGACCAAATTTTTTCGTTCGTACTTCAGTGCTTTGCCGCTTTCAGGATCCGGCAGATAATGGGAGAACAGACAACGTTCGTCCCCAGTTCGGCCAGGAAATTGAAGCCGATCATCACGGTGAGCATATAGTTCAGCGCATTTCCCTGTCCCCAGGATGCCAGCGTATCCCAGAAGAACACCCGGCAGCCGATGAAGAAGATGCCGGTGTTGACGATTGGAGCAACCACGGCCGACAGGATCACGCCCAGCCAAACATTCTTCTTGGATGCCAGTTGGAAAGTCAGGCCTGCCAGGTAGCCGCTGAGAGCGCCCTTCACTGCCACGGTCAGCACCGTGCCGAGAACGCTTACCTGATAAAAGACATTGGTATCCGGCTGGCACAGCACCACAATACTGAACACACCGCCCAGAATGGCACCAGCCGCCGGACCGTAGGTCGCTGCGCCCACCACGATGGGCACCAGCACCAGGCAAATGGACACCGGCCCGATCTTGATGAAGCTGCCCAGAAGCTGCAGCACCACCACAATGGCCGACAGGATGGCAATGCCAACCATGCGCTTGATTTTGTTGTTATTCACGAGAATTCCTCCTTGCTGTCGCTCCGTCCTTTGCGGATGCGATGCAAAATAATATTTCTAAAACAGGTTGCCCCGTAATAGACCCATCAAAGGTCGAAGGGAGGCTCGTCCTCTTCGCCCTGGTCCAGATCGTCGAAGTCCATCTGCTCCACGGGAGCGCCCTGACCGGTTTTCATGGCCGCCCACTGCTCCTTGGTCACCAGAATAGCCCGGGGCTTACTGCCCTGAAAGGGGCCGACGATGCCTTTTTCTTCCATTTCGTCCACGATGCGGGCCGCACGGGCATAGCCAAGCTTCAACCTCCGTTGAAGCATAGAGACGGAGGCCTGGCCGGTCTCCAGGATCACGTCCACGGCAGCGGGAAGCATTTCGTCCCCTTCCAGTTCGTCGGCGCTGGGCTCCATGTCCATACTGGCCGGGGCACTCTTGCCGGTACCGGTCTGAGCGGCCTTCTTGTCAATTTCCTCCATGACCGTCTGGTCGTAACTGGTCACATAATGCTCCTTCACGTAGGTGGCCACAGCCTCCACTTCCACATCGCTGACAAAGCAACCCTGTACCCGCTTGGGCTTGCCGCAGCCGATGGGCGCATAGAGCATATCGCCCTTGCCTACCAGCTTTTCAGCACCCTGGGTGTCGAGAATGATGCGGGATTCCATGGCAGAGGCCACAGAGAAAGCGATTCGGGAAGGAATGTTGGCCTTCATCAGACCGGTGATCACGTCTGCAGAGGGCCGCTGGGTGGCGATAATTAAGTGAATACCGGCCGCACGGCCCATCTGGGCAATGCGGCAGATGGATTCCTCCACCTCTTTAGCTGCCACCAGCATCAGGTCCGCCAACTCGTCGATGAGCACAACAATCTGCGGCAGCTTCTCCCCCGGCTCGTCCATTTCCTGACTGGTGATAATGTTGTTATAGGATTCAAGGTCCCGGACGCCTACATCGGACATAGCCCGATAGCGGCGCATCATTTCCGTCACTGCCCATTGGAGGGAACCGGCTGCCTTCTTCGGGTCTGTGACCACAGGAATAAGCAAATGAGGGATCCCGTTGTAAATGCCCAGCTCTACCATTTTCGGGTCCACCATGATGAGCCGCACGTCCTCCGGACTGGCCTTATAGAGAAGCGAAATAATGATGGAGTTCGTGCAGACGGATTTACCGGAACCAGTGGTACCGGCGATAAGCATATGGGGTAGCTTGGCAATGTTACCAACGATGCAGTTGCCGCTGATGTCCTTGCCAACGGCAAAGGAGGACTTGGATTTTGCTTTCTTGAATTCCGGGGAATCAATGACCTCCCGCAAGGACACGGTGGTCACGGCTCGGTTGGGGACCTCGATGCCCACTACGGAGATTTTACCCTCCACGGCGGCAATACGCACACTGGAAGCACCCAGGCTCAGCGCCAGGTCGTCGGCAGCGGAGGTCAGCTTACTCAGGCGAACGCCCTTGTCCAACTCCACCTCATAACGGGTAACGCTGGGGCCGCGGGTCACGTTGACGATCTGGGCTTCGATTTTGAAGCTCTGCAATGCTTCATTGAGCCGCCGGGAATTTTCCCGCATTTCCGCCGTGCCGTCGGCAGCGCCGTTGGCGGGCAGCTTCAGCAAAGAAATAGGCGGATAGAGATACTGGGGCTTCTCGAATTCCTCCCGCTTTGTAATTTCCAAGGCCACTTCCGCAGCGGCCTGCCTGGATTCCTGCCGAGTCACCTGCTCCGGCTTGTCGTTCACCGGCATGGGCGGCATTTTCTCCGGCACTGGGTCCGGCTGTACCGGCTGGGCAGGAATGGGCTGCTCCGTGACCGGGTCCTCCAGGGTCCGCTCCTTCGGGCTTTCCGGTACCTGGACCGTAGGCTTGGGCGGATCGGATTTCGGCATTTCTTTTGCCGTCGCTTTCGGGGCAGCAGCCAATTCCTCCGGGTCTGCATAATCCACCTTCACGGCAGAAGCAGCCACGGGGGTATCCACGTCGGCGTCGATCTGCTTGAGCATATCGGACTTCTTTTTCCGCTGGTCCTTTTCGGTGGCGGTCTGTTCCGCCCGGAGGCGTTTTTTCTCCTCATAAGCAATATGCTTGTTCGCAATATGATTCACCACAATGGCCGCAGGCTCGGCTATCTCCTCCGGCTCCTCGTCCTCCCACTCGGCTCTGGGCCGGTTGCGGATGGCCCGGATGATACTGGGAATCGTGAACTGCATGGCCCCAAGCAGCGTGAAAACGGCGGCAACGCCCAAAATCACATAGCTGAGCATTTTGCCGCAGAGCCATTGCAGGAGCATAGCCAATATACCGCAGAGAATGCCGCCGCTCTTGCCGGAAACGCCCTGTTGATACAGGGCAAGAATATTTTTGAAGCTCACATCCCGGGTTTCCGGCGCCAAAGTCAGGTGGGAAATACACCCGCACAGCAACACGAAGGCTACCACGCAGATCACACGGGAGCGAACGGCCCGCTTCTCGCTGAATGCAAAAATAAAGAACAGGTACAGCGTGGCCGGGATGGAAATAACGAAGCCCACGTTGCCGATGAGGCCCCGAAACACGGAGGCGATCAGTTCGGTCAGCGCCCCTTGCGGCTCTAAGTACATAACCAACAGGATGATAAACAGCACCAGCGACACCACGGCCCCAATGAGCCGGGGGGTAAAGATGGTTTCTTTTTCTGCCTCCTGTTTGGGAGCGCTTGCAGGCCTGGCCTGCTTTTCCCTTCCGGCAGAGGGCTTTCCACTCTTGCCGCCGGTGGTTCCCGCAGCCTTCTGGGCCTGAGATCTGCGATTTTTGTCCGTCATAGGAACCTCCTTATGTAATGAGATAAAGAATCAAGGTAAAAATGGATGCGCCGAAGCTGTAATAGGCGAAGCCCGTAAAGCCCTGCTTCACAGCCAGAAAGCGCAGCATCCGTATGGCGGCTATAGCCCCCAGAAAGGCAGCCCCTCCGGCCAGCAGATACCCAAGCAGTACGGTAATGCTCACGGTACCAACCCCCTGGGTGGCCGCTCCGTACAGGTCCCCCACGCACAAACAAACCAATGCGCCCATAGCACTGAGCAGCGCCCAGTTCAGGGCTTTCATCCGGTCTGCCCCACAGGCCACGGCAGCTGTCAGCACACCGCCGGTCTGGGAAAATCCTGGAACCGCCCCCAAAGCGCCACCCAGACCCATGAGGAAGCAGTCCAGACGGGTCATGGACCGTGAATCCTTATTGGCCGTTGGCAGAAACTGAGGCAGCAGCACCAGAATCCCGTTTAGGAACAGCATCCCAGCCAGAATTGGGAGTGAAGCGGACGTTCCCAGAAACACGGCAGCCAGAACGCCCATGCCGCTGAATATGGCTACGGTCCGGGCCAACCGGCCGTCCAGTAAAATCTGCGTGTCCAGGGGCCGCTTCCGCCGCCTGGGCGGGATGGCCGCCAACTTCCGCTCCCGGCCCAGCCGGGAGAGCAGCACCCGATTATCCCAATACAGAGCTGCCAGGACACCGAAATGGCATAATAGGCTCAAAAGTGCCCCCTGGGTCACGCCGAACAGCCGGAACAGAACAAGCTGATGGGCCCCGGCGCTGACCGGCAGAATACGGGTTAGGCCCATGACCAGGCCGAAGAAAATACTTTTCAAAATGCTCATAGGCGCACCTCCCGATGATGTTTTCACTTTATGATAACACATCTTCGGGAGAATTTCCACCCCTATTTAGGGTTTTTGCCGTTTTTCCTTCTGCTTGTCAATCATCCGATGGAGGGCGGCCAGGGCGTCGTTCAACCCGCCCAGCCGGTCAATAAGGCCAGAGGCCACGGCTTCTTTTCCATAGAGAATAGTCCCCACGTCCGTGGCCATTTCCCCGGTGGCCATCATATAATCCATAAACCGCTCCCGGCTGATATTGGAGTTTTCGGTGACAAAATCCGCTATTTGCTCCTGAATGCGCTGGAAATACCGGAAGGTCTGGGGAGCTCCCACCACCAGGCCCGTCATGCGAACCGGGTGGACCGTCATACTGGCCGTGGGGGTAATGAACGATTTCTTCGTGCAGACCGCCAGGGGGATACCGATGGAATGGCCCCCGCCCAGCACCAGAGAAACCGTGGGCTTCCGCATCCCGGCAATCATTTCCGCAATGGCCAGTCCTGCCTCAATATCGCCGCCCACGGTGTTCAGAAGCAGCAAAAGCCCGTCCACATCGTCGCTTTCTTCAATCCCCGCCAGCAGCGGCAAGACGTGTTCATATTTTGTGGTCTTGACATTTTCCGGCAGGACCTGATGGCCCTCCACCTGGCCGATGATGGTCAGGGTATAGATATTACCCAGCTTGCTTTTGGTCACATCGGACCCAAGCTCCACGACCTGCTCCCTGTCCTGTTTGACTTTATCCGCGTCCTTGCTGATCTCCATGGAAATTCCTCCTTTTGGACCTAGGATAACCGGATAATGCGAAAAAATACCGTTGCGAAGATTGACAGCTTGGGTTATAATAGAATGGGTGATGAAAAATGGCATCGAAAACCAACGCCGTCCGGCTGGTGGAGCAAGCGAAAATTCCCTGCCGGGAAGCGGAATATGCTTTTGACGAAAATGATTTGAATGGGCTTCACGCCGCCGAGGGCATCGGAATGCCGCCGGAGCAGGTGTTCAAAACGCTGGTGGCCCGTGGAGAACGGACCGGCATCAATGTATTCTGCATCCCCGTGTGCTTTGAACTGGACCTGAAAAAAGCAGCCAAAGCCGCCGGGGACAAAAATATGGAACTCATTCATGTCAAGGAGCTGCTGGGCCTGACCGGTTACATCCGGGGCGGCTGCTCGCCGGTGGGCATGAAGAAAAAATACCCCACCTATATCGACGAGACCTGCCAGCTTTATGACGAGATCGCCGTTTCCGCCGGGGTACGGGGCCATCAGATGATCGTGCCGCCGGAGCCGCTGGCGGTCCTGGTGGACGCAGAATATGCAGACCTCTGCATTTAAGAAAGGAAGAATTTATCATGCACTTTACTTACAAGACCAAGGGGACCTGTTCTCAGCTCATCAATTTTGACGTGGCGGACGGAAGAATCCATAATGTAGAGTTCCTGGGCGGTTGCAACGGCAACCTGAAAGGCATCGCCTCTCTGGTGGAGGGCCAAAAAATCGAGGATGTGATCCCTCGTGTGGAGGGTATCCGCTGCGGCATGAAGCCCACCTCCTGCCCGGATCAGCTGGCCCAGGCCCTGAAGGAAGCTCAGAACCAACTGGGTGCGTAAAAAGAAATCTGGAGGCATCTCTGGGATGAGATGCCTCCTTTTATAATATCAGGCTGAAAAGAATTTCCGTGTAACAGAGCCGCATAGGATTGGCTTTCCGATTTGGGCTTTTTATACACTGATACTTATCTCAAAAGCCGAAACAAAAGCCGAAATGCGAAAAATCCTTGTGCCAAGCCGCTTTCAGAGCATAGAAAAAGAACCGCAGTTGCAATACACAATCGTATCACAATTACGGTTCTTTTTGGTGCGAGAGAGGGGACTCGGACCCCCACGGCGTTCACCACACGCACCTCAAACGTGCTTGTCTACCATTCCAACACTCTCGCATCGCGAGAAGTATTATACCGGACATTCCCAGGTTTGTCAATATCTTTTTTCAGCATGTTGGAAAGTTATAAGTCACCCTTCCGCCGTCCAATGGGCGTACAGCGTCACGGGAATTTGGTTGGTCCAGTC
>JALEII010000058.1 GCA_022770345.1 Clostridiales bacterium
TCCGGCGGGAGACAATCGGCTTTTATAAAACCGCGCTTTTCGGGATTGGATGAGACGGTTGTAAAGGAAATCCGCTGGGACTGCCAAGGGATTTTTTCGGGAATATCTCCTCATTTCTTTGTCAAAAATCTTGATTTGTGGTATTCTGACTGGAAAACGGTGACTTAGTTGACCAAGATCGCTTGCAATTTTTTCGGCCTTGCTTATAATAAAGAAAACGCCCCGGCCGGACCGGGAGAAGTGAGGAATGGACATGACGGAAAAATATCGGGATTTTCTCGGATGGCACATCTATCAAATCTACCCCCGGAGTTTTCAGGACAGCAACGGCGACGGCATCGGGGACCTGCGGGGCGTGATCTCAAGGCTGGACTACCTGAAGGACCTGGGCATCAACGCCGTATGGCTCTGCCCTTGCTACAAAAGTCCCAACGAGGACAACGGCTACGACATTGCTGACTACCGGGACATTATGGACGAATTCGGTACCATGGCGGACATGAAAGCGCTGATTGCCGAGTTGCACCGCCGGGACATGAAGCTGATTTTGGACCTGGTGCCCAATCACACCTCCATCCAGCACCGCTGGTTTCAGGAATCCCGGAAAGGCAGGGATAATCCTTACAGCGACTATTATTACTGGTTCGACTGCCCGCCCAACGACTGGAAAAGCTGTTTCGGCGGCTCAGCCTGGCAGTTCGACCCGGTCCGGCGGCAGTATTACCTCCACTCCTACGCCGTGGGCCAGGCGGACCTGAATTGGGAGAACCCTGCCGTGGTCCGGGAAATGCAGGAAGTGGTGGATTTCTGGGTTGATTTGGGGGCCGATGGCTTCCGTATCGATGTCATCGACCAGATTTCCAAAGATTTCCCCGGGGACCGGAACTGCTTCGGCCCCAGGCTCCACGAATATATCCGGGACCTTTTTGATCGGGACAGCACCCGCAAGCTGTTCACGGTAGGGGAGTGCTGGGCTGGCGACATTGACGAGGTCCGGCGGCACTGCGCCTCGGAACGAGGAGAACTTTCCACGTTGTTCCAGTTTGAGCATCTGAATGTGGGCCGGAAGGATAAATTCACCCGTCGGCCCGGCTCCATGGCGGAACTGTGGGAAATTCTCCGGGGTTGGGAGGAGAAAATGCAGGAAAACGACCTGCTTTACTCCCTTTTTACGGATAATCACGACAACTGCTGGCTATTGGAACGGGTGGGCAACACCGGCCCTCTGCGCGATGCTTCGGCAACGGCCATCGCCGCCATGGTCTACCTGATGCGGGGCGTTTGCTTCCTCTATCAGGGCCAGGAAATCGGCATGGTCAACCCCCATTACGATTCCATTGACGATTTTGACGACGTGGAAAGCAAGAACAAATATTCAGAACTTCTGGAAGAATATTCTCCGGAAGAGGCTCTGGAAAAGATCAACTTCGGCAGCCGGGACAACAACCGCCGCCCTATGTGCTGGGACGGCAGCGCCTTGGGGGGCTTCACCACCGGAAAGCCCTGGATTCCCCTTCACAGCGCTCACACGATCCTGAATCTGCAGGCGGACCAGGCCTCAAAGCAGTCCGTGTGGCGGTTCTACCGGGACCTGATGCACCTGCGCCGGACCCACCCGGCCCTAACCACCGGTTCTTTCCGGGCTGTTTCCCGGCCGGGGGACTCCTACTGCGCCTATGAGCGCCGGGAGGGAACGGAGCGGCTGCTGTTGGTCTGCAATTTTGAAAAGGCCGGGACCATCGATCTGCCCGGTGCTTCGGGGGCAGTCCTGCTGTCCAATTACGGCCACGCAGAAAAGACCGATACTTACTTCGAGCCCTACGAAATGGCCCTGTTTGCCCTGTAAATAGGAATGCCCCGGCAGGAAAATTGAAGTGAACCCCAAAAAGTTAGACAAAAATTTAATATTAACTTGCTTGTGAATGAGTTCGGTATTGCACCGGACTCATTCCTTTTAATTTTAACGATATTCGGTCGTTGTTGTAATAATAGATGTAATCATCCAGAGCGTGGATAAAGTCCTCTGCGCTCTCAAATTCTTCTCCGTAGAACATCTCAACCTTTCGCCGGCCGACCCCGCCAACCCGGCTACCGGCGACCCCGCCGACATGGCCATGTTCACCGTGCTGACCCGGGCAGCCCTGGCCGGTGCGGCAGCCGTGCTGACTCTGATGAAGAAGCATCAGGTGCGGTAAAAAACCAAGATCTGCGCAAAATCCCGTGCGCTGAAAGGGAAAAAAGCCACCCGGCGGAGAAACAGCCCCGCTGGGTGGCTTTTGTGTTGTAGGGCCTCCCGGCGTGGTCCACCTCCTCCGACACAGG
>JALEII010000064.1 GCA_022770345.1 Clostridiales bacterium
GCGTATAGCCCTGGGCAGCCAGATTGGTGCTGATGGCTTCTTTCATGTACCGGACCATCATGTCCTTGAAGACTTCGCTGAAATTCTCGCTGCGCTCGATGGTACACTCCACGCCGTACTCGCCGTTCTCGTCAATGGTCAAGGTGAAGACTGCGTTGGCCTGGGGCAGCGTCACGCTGGAAGCAACGTTCTTCCAGGCGTCCTCCATCAGGCCCATGCTGTCCACCAGGTAAGGAAACAGGTCAAAGGTCCCGCTTTTCCAAGTACCGGAAACCGCTTGCAGCAGCAGTGCATTCTCAGTCTTTTCCAGGTAGCTCTCGCTGTCCTGGTAATCCGCCAAACCGGTAAACAGGTTCTGCGCCTTGGTGTAATCCTTATCCTCGAAAGCCTTCACAGCCAGGGCATAATTGCACTTGGTCACATATTTGCCGCTGTCCCGGTAGTCGCCCAGGTCCGTGAACTGGGTCAGGGCAGTTTCGTACTCGCCCTTGTCAAAATTGTCCTCGGCAATGGCGTAGCGGCATTTGACGGCCAGGTCAGCGGCATCCTTGTAGTCCCCCAGGGCATCCAGCGCCGTGAGAGCCTCCTGGTAATTCCCGGCATCCATGGCGGTGACGGCCTGCTTATAGTCCGAGGACTTGCAGCCGCTCAGGGCCAGCAGCAGTGCCAGAACCAGTAGAATGGCAATGCGTTTCTTCATTTGGGTCCATCTCCTCTTTTGTTTTTGTCTTTTATATTGTGCCATATTTCGACTGGACTGTCAATGGTTTTTCTTAAAATTATACAAAATAGGAAAGCAATTTCAGGCCATCTTTTGATAGTCTGAACGGGTTGGGGAACAGCCTTACGCCTCGCCGGAAGTCTACGGATGCCTCGGCCCCCTCTGAGAGGGGGACCAGCGTTCCGCCGGGAGGGCGTCCCGCACTTCGGCGGGGCTTCTCTGGCCATACAAGCCAAAAGACGGCCTCCGTAAATTTACGGAAGCCGTCTTTTATGCGACACGGTGCTGTAAGCCGGGTTCTGTCTCGACAGCCATCTATCTAGCCCCGGGATTGCTCCCGAGGTCCAGCCACCTCTTGGGGACGGCCGGGCCGGCCTTCTGTCCCACTACACGGTGTTGCTCCGGATAGAGTTTACATCATAAAACCCATGTCTCCATGGGCTGGGTGCGCTCTTACCGCACCTTTTCACCCTTACTCGTCGATGCAAGCTCCATGCCCTTCGCCCCGCCGCAAGCGGCAGGTCTTTAGTCATTTTACTGCATCTCATCTCCCCATTGATTGGATGGGGTCGAGCGGTATCTCTCTGTTGCACTTGTCCTGGGGTCACCCCCGGCGGGCGTTACCCGTTATCCTTGCCCTGTGGAGCCCGGACTTTCCTCACAGGGGGCCTTTCACCCCTCCTGCGCGGCTGTCCGCTCCGGTCGCAGTGCTATTTTACCGCAGGAAAACAAAATTGTCAAAGGATTTTCGCAGCAGTTGAAAACTTTTCCAAAAAGCGTTATACTGATAGAAAGCTTTGTGGAAACGAGGAATGGACCATGAACCAACTGCTGGAAGAAAAAATCGCCACCTGGCGGCACCGGACCATCGTGGTGCTGGGGCTGGGGGTCAGCAATCGGCCGCTGGTGCAGCTGCTGCTGGAAAACGGCTGCCGCGTCATTGGCTGCGACCGGGCCCCCCGGGAAAAGCTGGACACTGAGGTGCTGGAGCTGGAAGCAAAAGGTGCCGAGCTGCGTGTAGGCGACGGCTACCTGAACGATCTGCCTGCCGACCTGGTGTTCCGGACCCCCGGAATGCACCCCGACACCCCGGCCCTGACGGCATTGCGGCAGCGGGGCGCCGAGATCACCAGTGAAATGGAAATCTTCTTTGAGATCTGCCCCTGCACCCTGCTGGCGGTCACCGGTTCCGACGGAAAAACCACCACCACAACCCTCATCGCCAAAATGCTTCAGGCTGCAGGGAAAACCGTGTGGCTGGGGGGCAACATCGGTACGCCGCTGCTTCCGCTGGTGAACGAGATGCACCCGGAGGACTATGCGGTGGTGGAGCTCAGCTCCTTCCAGCTGATGGATATGCGCCGCAGTCCCCATGTGGCCGTGGTCACGAACCTGGCCCCCAATCATCTGGACATTCACAAGAACATGGAAGAATATGTGGAAGCGAAAAAGAACATTTTCCGCTTCCAGAAGGCCGGGGACGTGCTGATCCTGAACCACGACAACGTCATTACCGACGGTTTCACCGGCAACGGGACCACCCTGAAGTTCTCCCGCCGGGAGCGGACCGATGGGGCCTGGGTGGAGGACGGGACGATTTTCGTTCTGGGCCGTCCGGTGTTGAAAACCGCCGACATTCTCATTC
Source organism: Clostridiales bacterium (assembly GCA_022770345.1). Lineage (GTDB taxonomy): Bacteria > Bacillota > Clostridia > Oscillospirales > Oscillospiraceae > Faecousia. The sequence continues at coordinate 2,367 of JALEII010000064.1, forward strand.
CCGGCGTCCACAACATAGAAAATTACATGGCAGCCATTCTGGCAGTCCAGGGTCTGGTGGACGATGATACCATCCGGAACGTGGCCCGGACCTTCGGCGGCGTGGAGCATCGCATTGAGTTGGTGCGGGTGAAGGATGGGGTCCGGTATTATAATGATTCCATTGCCTCCTCCCCCAGCCGGACCATTGCGGGCCTGCGGAGCTTCCCGGAAAAAGTCATTCTGATTGCCGGGGGCTACGACAAGCACATTCCCTACGATGTACTGGGGCCGGAAATCTGCGCCCATGTAAGCAAGCTGTTCCTGGGAGGCGCGACCGGAGAGAAAATCCGGCAGGCCGTGGAGAATGCCCCGGAATACGAAGTCGGAAAGCCGGAAATCCGGGACTGCGGGGATTTTGACCGCGCTTTTTACGCCGCCGTGGCTGCGGCCAAGCCGGGGGACACGGTGCTGATGAGCCCCGCCAGCGCCGCCTTCGATCAGTTCAAGAACTTTATGGTCCGGGGAGAGCACTTCAAAAAACTGGTAATGGAGCTTTGATATGGACCTGAGAAAAGTCAGCCATTTTCTACGAAAAATCCGGGGTATCCCCTACTGCGGGGCGGTGATCGTAGCCGCAGGCAACGCCTCCCGGATGGAGGGCATCGACAAAATTCTTGCCCCTCTGGAGGGCATTCCCGTCATCCAGCGAACCGCCCAAGCCTTTCAGGACTGTGCCGTTATCCGGGAGATCGTCATCGTCACCCGGGAGGACCGCATCCTGCCGGTAAAGCAGCTTTGCGCCGGGATGGACAAAGTCACCGCCGTCATTGCAGGGGGCAACAGCCGTCAGGATTCCGTGGCGCTGGGCCTGGCGGCCCTGGACGGACGGGTAGAACTGGCAGCCATCCAGGATGGGGCCAGGCCCCTGGTCACGCCGGACCTCATCGAGCGGGTGGTGTTCGCCGCCCAGCGGTACGGCGGAGCCGTCCCGGCCATCCCCTTGAAGGACACGGTAAAGCTGGGAAAAAAAGACCTGGTAATGACCACCCCGGACCGGAAACGGCTCTACGCCGTCCAGACCCCCCAGGTCTTTGACTACGACCTACTGCGGGGAGGCCTGGAGCAGGCGAAAAAGGACGGAGCCGCCGTCACCGACGACAGTTCCGCCGTGGAGCGGCTGGGTCTGACGGTGAAATTGGTAAAGGGCGATGAGCGGAACCTGAAAATCACCACGCCCATGGACCTGGAAATTGCGAAGCTATATTTGGAGGACACACCATGAGAATCGGACATGGATATGATGTACACCGGTTGGTTCCCGGCAGGAAGCTGATCCTGGGCGGGGTGGAAATTCCCTATGCCCTGGGACTGGATGGCCATTCGGATGCGGACGTGCTGCTGCACGCCGTGATGGACGCCCTGCTGGGGGCTGCCGGTCTGGGGGACATCGGAAGGCTGTTTCCGGACACGGACGAACAGTACCTGGGTATTTCTTCCCTGGTGTTGCTGGAAAACGTGGCCGCACGGCTGGAGCAGGCCGGATACCGGCTGGGGAACCTGGATGTGACCATGATCGCCCAGAAGCCGAAATTGAAGGACTTCGTGCCGGAAATGGTGGAGATGATTGCCCGTACCCTGCACACGGAGCCGGGCCGGGTGAACGTGAAGGCCACCACCGAGGAGCACCTGGGCTTCACCGGAGACGGCAGCGGCATGGCCTGCCACGCCGTGTGTCTGCTGGAAGAGATCTGACGTTCTGCGGGAAGGACTATCCTTCCCGCAGACTCTTTTTTCAGGGAAGTTCACGCTTTTTTCACAGGATTTCCCGATCTGGGTCCATTTTCCGCCTTGACAGAGCGGGGGCAATGTGTTACAATTTGGTTACACTTTATTTTGGAGCAGGATACATATGATCGAATTTACAGATGTGGAAAAATCCTACGCAGAAGGCAACGTGGCGCTGCGGGGCATTACCATGCAAATCGAAGACGGCGAATTTGCCTTCCTGGTAGGCCCTTCCGGCTCCGGTAAGTCTACCATTATCAAGCTCATTACCGGCGAGCTGAAGCCCACCGCCGGCGCCGTCCATGTGAACGGCTATTCTTTGGAGCGTATCCGCAAGCGGGAAATTCCCTTCCTGCGGCGGACCGTGGGCGTGGTGTTCCAGGACTTCCGGCTCATCGGCACCAAGACCGTATATGAGAACGTAGCCTTCGCCATGCGGGTCATCGGCGCACAGGAGAAGGAAATTCGGGACCGGGTCCCCTATGTGCTGGACCTGGTGGGTCTGGAAACCAAGGCCAAGCGGCACCCCGGCGAATTGTCCGGCGGCGAGCGCCAGCGTCTGGCCATCGCCCGGGCCCTGGTGAACAACCCCTCCACCATTATTGCGGACGAGCCTACCGGCAATCTGGACCCGGCACTGTCCTTTGAGATCATGACGCTGCTGCAGGAGATCAACAATCTGGGCACCACCATGCTGGTAGTCACCCACGAGAAATCTCTTGTAGAGCAGTTCAACAAGCGAGTGATCGCCATTGACGAGGGTCTGGTGGTCAGCGACGGAATGGATGGGTATTATCACTATGAAAATCAGTAATATCGGGTACTTAATCAAGGAGGGCCTGCGGGATATTTTCCGCCACGGCTTCATGTCCTTCGCCGCCGTGTGTGTAACGGTAGCCTGTCTTTTGATTGTAGGCAGCTTCTCCATTTTGGTGTACAACGTGAACATCATGGTGGAGGACTTGAACAAGACCAGTGAAATTCTGGTGTATGTGGACAGTTCCCTGTCCGATGCGGAGGCAAAAAGCATCGGCACGAAGATCAACATGATCCCCAATGTCATGGAAAGCGTGTTCGTCTCCCGGGAAGAGGCGCTGCAGGAATTCATTGCGGACCATGCCGAAGAGGGCGAAGCCTTCACCGGCGTGGAGGCCACGGACCTGCGGCACCGCTTCGTGGTGACACTGGAGGACAACACCCTCATGGCCGAAACCGCCCAGCAGATTTCCGATATCCCCGGTGTGGCCAAGATCAACGCCGAGTATGAGCTGGCCCAGGGCTTCACCACCCTCCAGCGGGTGCTGCAAATTGCATCCGTGGGCGTCATTGCGGTACTGCTGGTGGTGTCGTTGCTCATTATCTCCAACACCGTCAAGCTGGCCATGTACGACCGGCGGGACGAAATATCCATTATGAAAATGGTGGGCGCCACCAACGGCTTCATTCGCCTGCCCTTCGTCGTTCAGGGCTTCACCCTGGGTATGCTGGGCGCTGCGCTGGCCTTCTTTGCCGAGTGGGGGCTTTACAATATGCTCCTGACCAAGGTCCACGAGGTGGATGCCTTGCAACTGTTCCAGTTCGTACCCTTCACCACCCTGCTCGTTCCCATGATCATCACCTTCTGCGCCGCCGGTGCTTTCGTTGGCATCGTGGGCAGCTGGACTTCCATCCGTAAATTCATGGACGTGTAAGAATCGAGGTCATTCCCATGAAACTTTCCAAAACCAATCGCCGCCTGATGGCTGTGCTTCTGTGCGGAGCGCTGATTTTAGGCACCAGCGCGCTGCCCACCAAAGTGGATGCCGCCAGTTCCAGCGAAATTCAGGGCCAGATCGACGAATTGCAGCGCAAGAGCGATGAATTCGACGCGCAGCTTTCCGAACTGGAGCAGCAGAAGAACGCCAATCTGGACGACATCAACGCCCTGATCGACGAGAAGATGCGGCTGGACAAGGAAGTGTTCCTGCTGTACAGCCAGATTGACAACATGAACGAACAGATCGCCGCCTACGGCGTGATGATCGCCGACCAGCAGCAGAAGCTGGACGAGGCCACCGCCCGGTATCAGGAGCTTTCCGAGAAGAATCTGGAACGGGTCCGCACCATGGAGGAGGACGGCAGTCTTTCCTACTGGTCCGTGCTGTTCAAGGCTTCCAGCTTCGCCGATTTTCTGGACCGGCTGAACATGATCGAGGAGATCAACGCTGCCGATCAGCGGCGGCTCCGGGATCTGGACCAGGCCCATAAGGAAGTGGAGCAGTACCGCTCCGAGCTGCTGGCCCAAAAGGATGCCCTGCAGGTGAAAAAAGACGATCTGGCCGCTAAGCGGGACGACCTGGCGGAAAAGAGTGCCGAAAAGGATGCTCTGCTGGAAGCCCTGCTGGCCCGTGGCGATGAGTATAAAGAAGCCATGGCCAACATCAGCGCCGCCAAGCAGGCCAACATGGACGAAATTGCCCAGAAAAACGACGAGTTGGCCGAGGCCCAGTACCGGGAATGGCTGGCTGCATCTGTTGCCACCACCGCTCCCACCACCCGGCCCACGGAAACCACCGACCCGGACAGTCCTGACGAGCCTACCTCCCCTGTGGCCCCCAGCGATAGCTACTGGATGATGCCCCTTCCCTATTACGTCTATATGTCCAGCCCCTTCGGCTACCGGTATGACCCGGTGGATGGCTCGTACAGCTATCACTCCGGGGTGGACCTGGCTGTGGCAGAAGGAACGGAAATATACGCCAGCCGCAGCGGCTATGTGGAGGCCGCCAGCGAAAGCTATTACTACGGATATTATGTAAAGCTGGACCACGAAGACGGTTTCGAATCCATCTATATGCACATGCAGCGTTTCGTCGTCAGCCCCGGTGACTATGTGACCCAAGGTCAGGTCATCGGCTATGTGGGCGAGACCGGTTGGGCCACCGGCCCTCATCTGCATATCACCATTCTCTACAACGGTGTCTATATGGACCCGCTGGATTACATCAGTATTTAACATCATTCCGGTCAAGCGAGGGACGCAGCCATGAACAAACGAAAACGCTTGATCTCCATTATCGCCGGTGTCCTGGCAGCCATTATGCTGCTGGGCATTCTGGCATCGCTGCTACCAGTCAGTGCCGCCAGCTCCGACGAAATTCAGGATCAGATCGAAGAACTCCAAAAGCAAAGCGCCGCCATCGATTCCGAGATGGCGGCACTGGACGTTCAGATGCAGCAGAATCTTTCCAAGATGCAGGACGTGATCGCCCAGAAAAACCGCATTGATCAGCAGGTGACGCTGCTTCACCAGCAAATCATCAACGCCAACGACCAAATTTCCGCCTATGCCACCATGATCGCCGACAAGCAGGAGGAGCTGGACGCCGCCGAGGCCCGCTACGATGCCCTTTCCCAGAAAAACCGGGAGCGGGTCCGGGCCATGGAGGAGGACGGTACCCTGACCTACTGGTCCGTTCTGTTCAAGGCCACCAGCTTTGCCGATTTTCTGGATCGGCTGAGCCTCATCTCCGAAATTCAGTCTGCCGACAAGCGGCGGCTCACGGAGCTTTCCGATGCGGCCCAGGAAGTGGCCGACGCCAAAGATTTTCTGACCACCCAGAAGGGAGCCTTGTCCGAAAAGCGGGAAAAGCTGAAGGATTCCCAGAAGGAATTGGAGGAAAAGCGAGCAGAGGCCGATGCCCTGCTGGAGAACCTACTGAGCCGTGGCGATGAATTTGAGCGCTATATGGCCGATGCGGAAGAACGGCAGGCCAAGGCCATGCTGGACCTGGCCAATGCCCGCAGTGACTATGAATCCGCCCGTTCTCAGGAGGACAGCTGGCCCACATACAACGGCAATGACGGAGACGCCCCTGCCCCCGACGATGCAGAGGACGGCTGGCTGACCCCCGTCAGCGGCTATACCATCACCAGTCCCTTTGGAATGCGGGTCCACCCCATTTACGGCACCTGGACCATGCACTACGGCGTGGACATGGCCTGCAACGAAGGCACCCCCATTTACGCCACCCGCAGCGGTACGGTCATTTCTGCCACCTACAACGATTCCTGTGGCAACTATGTCCAGATCGACCATGAGGACGGGTTCCGGTCCATTTATATGCACATGACCTATTATGTGGTCCTGCCCGGAGACGAGGTTTCCCAGGGGCAGCTCATCGGCTATGTAGGCTCCACCGGCGATTCCACCGGCCCCCATTTACATTTCGGCATTTCCTATAATGGGAATTACGTAAACCCCATGAATTATCTTTGATCTTCACCACGCTCTGCTCCTGCATCCGGAGGGAGCGTGGTTTTTCCGTAAGGAGGAAACAATATGCGTTGGAAAGCTATCCTGACCCACATCGGCTGCATTTTGCTGGGAGCGTTTTTGATGTTCGGCATTCTGTTCGTCTATTTGGACTTCCGTCCGGAGACGAAACTGGGCCGGCTGGAACGCATCATCGAAAAGCGGTACATCGGCATCGAGGACGTGGATATGCAGGAGGTGGAGGACGCCGCCGCCAATGCCATGGTCAATGCCCTGGGGGACCGGTGGAGCTACTATCTCAACGAATCCGCCTACGAGAACAACATCAGCACCCAGAACAATACTTATGTGGGCATTGGCGTCAGCATTTTCACGGAACTGCAGGACGGCTGCATTGTCGTGGAGCAGGTGACTCCCGGCGGTCCCGCCGAGGAGGCAGGCATTCTGGCCGGGGACCGGATCCGGGACGTGGCCGGAGAAAGCGTGGAATCCATGGGCCTCTCCGAAGCCCAAAGCCGCATCCGTGGCAAGGCCGGGACCTCCATTGAATTGACCGTTCTTCGGGACGACCAGGAATTGACCCTGTCTGTGGAGCGGAAGGAAATGGAAACCCAGATCGTCACGAAAGAACTGCTGGACGGCAATGTGGGCTATGTCCGCATCGTGAACTTCCGTGGCCGCAGCTCCGCCGAAGCTCAGGCCGCCGTGGAGGACCTAATGGCCCAGGGTGCCACATCCCTGATCTTCGACGTGCGATTCAACCCCGGCGGATTTGTCAAAGAAGTTGCTGACCTGCTGGACTACCTGATGCCCGAAGGGGTGGTGTTCCGCAGCGTGGACTACACCGGCAAAGAGGAAATTTACGACTCCGACGCAGACTGCATTGATCTTCCCATGGCGGTGCTGGTGAACGGGGATTCCTACTCTGCCGCCGAGCATTTCGCCGCCACCCTGAAGGAAGCAGGTCTGGCTACGGTGGTGGGCCAGAAAACCGTGGGCAAGGGCCGGTTCCAGGTGGTCTATTCCCTGCTGGACGGCAGCGGCGTGGGCCTGTCTATCGGCAAATATTTCACTCCTGGGGGGGTGAATATGCAGGACGAAGGGGGCCTGGTGCCGGACGTGACCGTGGAGGTGGACGACGACACCTACACCGCCATCCGCGCCGCCACCCTCTCCCCTGCCGACGACCCCCAAGTCCAGGCCGCTTTGGAGGTTTTGAAGGGGTAACACAGAAAAGCCGCGGAGAATTTCTCCACGGCTTTTTCCGTTACAGTCGAATCGTGCAGTCCGCAAGAGGCAGCAGCGCCTGCTCATGGGTTGCAACGATCAGCGTCCGTTCCTTGCGAAATTCTCCGAGGGCCTGTGCGATAAAACGAATATTTTCCGCATCCAGCGAAGCCGTCGGCTCGTCCAGAAGCATCACGTCAAAATTGGCAGACCAGAAAATCGCCAGACACACCCGGCGATATTCGCCCAGGGACAGTTCTCCCTCGGACCGCCGCATCCCATGGTCCAGCCCCTCCGGATACCGGTAGACGGTCTGTTCCACGGAAAAGGCCCGCAAAATGTTCCAAATCGCCCCATCGGTGATCTCCGGGACGGCCAGCCGGAAATTTTCCCGTAAGGTCAGCCGCAGCATGTGGGGGTCCTGGGGGAAATAGCCCCACCGGCTGTCCGCATCCAGCCGCAGTGCTTCCGAATTCTGCAGGGGCAGGGTCCCGAACAGAATTTTCAGCAATGTACTTTTTCCGCAGCCGCTTTTGCCCCACAGGACGGCGATCTGCTCCTTGGGTATCTCAAAGGAAAGGTCCCGGATGCAAGGGGCTTCCCGGTCCGGGTAGGCGTATGTCAAGCCTTCGGCGCTGGCCGCCAGGGAGGTCTCCGGTCGGGAATACCGGACCTGAATTTTTTCCGGCAGGCTGTCCTCGAACTCGTCCAGCATCTCGAAGGTATTCTGGGCAGCACCAATGCTGCCGCTGACGCTGGCCAACTGCATGACCGGCTGGACCAGATGGTTGGTGTAATTGGCGAAAATCAGCAGCAGGCCGATGGTCGGCCCCGTACCGGCCATGAGCCAGGAGCCACCGACCCCGTACAAAATCGCCTGGTACGGGACCATGATCATCGCCCAGCTGGCCAGACCCATGATGCGATAAAGCACCGACAGGTGGACCGATTTCCCGGCCAGCACCGACGCTCCCCTGTCAAAGCGTTCGCTGACGTACTGCTCCAAACGGTAGGTTTCGACGGTGCTTGCGCCGGTGATAACGTCCGAAAGAACCTCAGTCATATCCCGCCGGGCAACCTGATAGGTCCGCTGAATGGCGGACACCCGGCGGCGCATAAAAGCGTTCAGCAGGACGATCAGCGGAAACACCGGCAGGGACAGGACCGTCAGCCGCCAGTCCAGAGCGAACATGATGCCCAGGGTCACGGCAATATCCACCACGGAGACCAAAATGGTCGGGATTCCGTTTTCCAATATCCCGGAAAGGGCATCCACCTGATGATTGATGGCGGAAAACGCCGCCGCTTCCGTCTTTTTCTGCCGCTCCAGCGGGTCCGCCCGGAGCAGCCGCCGGAACAGACGGGAACGCAGGTCCCGCTGGCTCTTTTCCCCGGCCTGAGCGAAAAAGAAACTCTGCAAAACCGTCATCAGGCTGCTGCACAGCACCGCCCCGATGAACACGAACTGGATGGGCCACAGGGCCTCCGCCCGCTTCATGGGTAGGATGTCATCCACCAGCACCCGCAGGGTGTAGGCCGAGATTGCCGAGAGACCCGTGGCCAATAGGGAGCATACCGCCCCCAGATAAATTTTCCCACGGTAGGGAGATACCATTAGCCAGCTGCGCCGCAGCACAGCGGCGGCACCGTTCGTTTTCTTCATGGGCTAGACGTTATTGTAAACAAGTCCACGCTGTTTACTGTCGAATGCATCTAAATAGAAATTGTAATCGCTAGTAGTCAATTTGTCACTCCCTTTCGCATGAATTGTACTGTATTCTTCTTTTATTGTCAAATATAATTTTTCCAGGATAATTCTTCTCAGAACTCCCCTTTCCACCTTGACGGCTTGGGATTTTTTCGATATAATGTTAAAAGCTATGCAAATATAACCGACTTGAAGGAAGGATTTCCATTATGGCAAAGGAATTTAAGATCACCAGTACCCGCCTTTCCGATTTGGAGAAAGAGCTGAATTATTTGAAGACCACCCGGGAACGGGAAATTGCGGCCATGATCGCAGAAGCCCGTTCCTACGGCGACTTGTCCGAAAACTCCGAGTACGATGCCGCCAAGAACGAGCAGGCCAAGCTGTATGGCCGAATCGCCGAGATTGAGGACATTCTGGCCCACGCCGTGGTCATCGCCGACGAGAATGAAGCCTCCGGCCGGGTGGGTCTGGGCTGCACCGTCACCGTGGAGAATCTGGAGACCGGCGCTCAGAACACCTACCGCATCACCGGCTCCCAGGAAGCCAACCCCATGGAGAACAAGCTCTCCGACGACTCCCCCTTCGGCCGGGCCATCGTAGGCTGCGCCGCCGGGGAGACCTTCACCGTCCACGCTCCCGCCGGTTCCTTCACCATGCGGGTACTGCATGTGACCAGAGAGGGGTAAGGCAATGGCGAAGTTTGTACCTCAGGAGGAGCTGTCTCTCAGCGACCAGATGAAGGTCCGCCGGGAAAAGCTGAACGACCTCCGCAGTCAGGGCCTGGACCCCTTCGTCCAGACCAAGTTCGACGTGACTGCCACCTCCGCCCAAATCAAGGACCATTTCGGGGAAATGGAAGGCAAGACCGTATCCCTGGCCGGACGGCTCATGAGCAAGCGGGGCATGGGCAAGGTGGTTTTCTGCGACCTGCAGGATAACGCCGGCCGCATCCAGCTTTATGTGAAGATCGACGAGATGGAGGAGGATTCCTTCAACCGTTTCAAGAAGAACGACATTGGTGACATCGTGGGTGTCAAGGGCGACGTGTTCCGGACCCAGCGGGGCGAGATTTCCGTCCGGGTCCATGAGGCCACCCTGCTTTCCAAGTCCCTTCTGCCCCTGCCGGAGAAGTTCCACGGCCTCACCGATCGGGAGACCCGGTATCGTCAGCGTTATGTTGACCTCATTGTAAACCCGGAGGTCAAAGACACCTTTGTAAAGCGGAGCCAGATTCTGCGGGAGCTGCGGCATTTTCTGGACGGCCGGGGCTTCCTGGAGGTGGACACCCCCATCCTGACCCCCTTTGAGATCGGCGCTTCCGCCCGTCCCTTCTACACCCACCACAACACCCTGAACATCGACATGGTGCTGCGTATCGAGACAGAGCTGTACCTGAAGCGGCTGATCGTAGGCGGCATGGACCGGGTCTACGAGGTGGGCCGCATCTTCCGGAACGAGGGCATGGACCCCACCCACAACCCGGAATTCACGACCATCGAGTTGTATCAGGCCTACACCGATTTTCACGGCATGATGGATCTGGTGGAAGACATGATGAAGACCGTGGCCATGAACGTCTGCGGCACTCTGCAAATTAACTACCAGGGCAAGGCCATCGACCTGAGTCACTGGGAGCGAATGACCATGATCGAAGCCGTGAAGGAGTATTCCGGTGTGGACTTTGCTGCTATTTCCTCCAACGAGGAGGCCATCGCCATCGCCAAGGAAAAGCACGTTGAACTGCCGGAAATTCCCACCAAGGGCGCCATTCTGGCGGAATTCTTCGACGCATTTGTGGAAGAAAACCTCATCCAGCCCACCTTTATTTACGATTACCCAGTGGAGAACAGCCCCCTGGCCAAGCGGAAGCCCAATGATCCCGCCTTCACCGAGCGGTTTGAGTATTTCATCAACGCCACGGAATTCGGCAACGCTTTCTCCGAGCTGAACGACCCCATCGACCAGAAGGGCCGCTTCGAGCGGCAGGTGGCCGAGCGAAAGTCTCTGGACCCGGACTGCAAGGCCCAGGTAGATTACGATTACGTCACCGCTCTGGAATACGGTCTGCCTCCCACGGGTGGCCTGGGCTTCGGTGTGGACCGGCTGGTAATGCTGCTGACCGACTCCGCCTCCATCCGGGACGTGCTGTTGTTCCCTACAATGAAACCCTTGGACAAGGAAACGCAGAAATAACCTGTGCTACAGAGACTTATAGGGAGCGTTCGTTTGGAGATTCTCCAAAGTGTTCTCCAAAACTCCCCAAAGTTTCTCCAAATTCAGAGCGAGAAATGTGCAAATCACTTCTAATCGCTGAAAAGCACGATTAATACCGATTGAGACCTATCATCTGGAAACAGATTG
>JALEII010000069.1 GCA_022770345.1 Clostridiales bacterium
AAGTAAAGCGGGAAAAGGTGGCAAAGGAGACGGGTGCCAGCGGCTCTCCGGAGTCTGCTGCAAAGCCCCAGCCCATCCGGAAGACCCATAAAGTGGGACCCAACGACCCCTGCCCCTGCGGCAGCGGGAAAAAGAATAAAAAATGCTGCCGGGATAAGGATATTGCCGCTGGAATAGAGCGGTAAAAGTTTGAAAATCGTCGTTTTTTAGATAATGTTACGGCACGGAATAGTAGGAACGAGGCACGCCTCGCCCGCCGGCCTACGCTGCCTGAGCGGTACAAATCGACGCAGAAGCCTTTCGAAACAGAGAAAAGCCTTCCCCTGGAGGGTGGTGCTCCGCGCAGCGAATCCAAAATCTATATGACTGCCAGTGGCAGTCATACCTCTACTACGGTGGTCCGGCTCAAGCCGGACCGGATGAGGTCGAAGGTCACAGCGTCGTACCAACCCATGGTAAAAATGGATAGCTTCGACCTCATCAGTCAGCCCTTGCGGGCTGACAGCTTCTCCTCCAGGAGAAGCCTTCCCCCAGAAGTACGGTGCGGACCCATCACCCATACAGCCCCTGCCGGGAGATTTCAAAACAGGAGGACCCCCTATGTTATTTGATTCCCATGCCCATCTGGACGACCGGGCGTTTGACTTGGACCGCTCCGAACTCATTCGGACCCTGCCGGAGCGGGGGATCGGCCTTTTGATGGATCCCGGCTGCTCCCTGGCCTCCTCCTATGCCGCAGCGGCTCTGGCGGAGGAGACCCCCTGGATCTACGCCGCCGCCGGTTCCCATCCGGATGCCGCCGACGAGGTGGACGAGGAAACGCTGGATGCTTACCGGACCCTCATCCGAGGCAACCGGAAGGTGAAGGCCGTCGGCGAAATTGGCCTGGACTATCATTATGAGGACGTCCCCCGGGAGATACAGAAAGCCGCCTTCCGGGCCCAGCTGGACCTGGCGGCGGAGTTGGATATGCCCGTCATCGTTCACGAGCGGGAGGCCCATCAGGACGCTCTGGAGATTCTGGACGACTACCCCGGCCTTCGGGGAGTGTTCCACTGCTTCTCAGGCTCCAAAGAAATGGCCCTGGACCTGGTCCGCCGGGGCTGGTATGTGGGCTTCACCGGCGTGCTGACCTTCAAAAATGCCCGGCGGGCCATCGAGGTGGCCTCCGCCGTACCTTTGGACCGGATTCTGATGGAAACCGACTGCCCCTACATGGCCCCGGAACCCTTCCGGGGCAAACGCAACGACCCCGGCTATGTGTACCGGGTGGCGGAGACCCTGGCCCAGATCAAGGGCATTTCCTTCACCGCCGCAGCGGACGCAACTTATCGCAATGCCTGCACACTCTATGGAATTCGGGAGGAATGAGCATGGAAAAAATCGTCGAGTTTTCCCACGTCAGTGTGGAATTCCCCGGTGTCCGGGCCAATGACGACGTGAGCTTCTCCGTGAACAAGGGCGAGATCTTCGCCCTCGTGGGCGAGAACGGCGCCGGAAAATCCACCCTGATGAACGTCCTGTACGGCATCCATACCCCTGCCTCCGGGGAGGTGTTTGTGAAGGGCGAAAAGGTCACGAAATTTGACCCCAAGGAGGCCATTCGCCGGGGCATTGGCATGGTCCATCAGCATTTTATGCTGGTGCCCAGCTTCACCGTGGCGGAAAACATCGTTCTGAGCCGGGAGCCGAAAAAAGGCATTCTCTGCGACCGGAAGGAGGAGCGCCGCCAGGTGGCGGACCTGAGCCGGGAATACGGATTGGAAGTAAACCCGGATGACGTTGTAGGCGACCTGAGTGTGGGCTTGCAGCAGCGGGTGGAGATACTCAAGACCCTGTACCGGGGGGCCGATGTACTGATCCTGGACGAACCTACCGCTGTGCTGACCCCCCAGGAGACGGCGGAATTATTTGCCGTGCTGCGGCGGGTGGTGGCCGAGCGGGGCATGACCGTCATTCTCATCACCCACAAGCTGTACGAGGTGAAGGAAATCTCCGACCGGGTGGGCGTTATGCGCCGGGGCAAGCTCATGGGCATCCATGAGACGGCTTCCGTCACTGCGGAGCAGTTGGCGGAACTGATGGTGGGCCGGGAAATGGCCCCCACTCCGGAAAAAGAGGAAATGACCCCCGGGGAGGCGGCGCTGGAAATTTCGAACCTCCACGCCGACAACAACCGGGGCCAGGAGGCTCTGAACGGCCTGAGTTTGCAGGTGCGCCGGGGCGAGATCGTCGGCATTGCCGCCATCGAGGGCAACGGCCAGAGTGAGCTTCTGGAGGCTGTTTCCGGAATGCGGCCCTATCGGGGAAAAATCACCGTAAACGGCGGGGATATTTCCGGAAAAACCCCCGGCGAAATTCGCAAACTTGGTCTTTCCCATGTGCCGGAGGACCGGCTTTCCACCGGCGTGGACAAGGACGCCTCCGTGTCGGACAATCTGCTGGCGGGCAAGGAAAAGGAGCCGGAATTTTCCGCCCACGGCATCCATTTACATCCAAAGGCCATCCGTTCCTATGCCCAGAAGCTCTATGAAGCCTTCGATATCCGTGGCGCGGGCATTGACGTGACCGCCGGGTCCCTGTCCGGCGGCAATATGCAGAAAGTGGTCATCGCCCGGGAAATGTCCTTCGGTTCTCAGGTCCTGCTGATCGCCCAGCCTACCCGTGGCGTGGACATCGGCGCGGTGGAATTCATCCACCGCCAGATCCGGACCCAGCGGGCCGGAGGGGCGGCCATTCTGCTGTCCAGTGCCGATCTGGACGAGGTGCTGAGCCTGTCGGACCGGATTCTCACCGTGTACGAAGGGAAGATCACCGGCGAATTTTTCCCGCCCTACTCCAAGACGGAAATCGGCCTTGGCATGACGGGAACATCCAAGGAGGCCGCCCATGAATAAGAAGAAAATCAACTGGGGCTATTTCGGCTCCCTGATCCTCTCCGTGGTGCTGGCCCTGGCCGTAGGTGCGGCCATTATGGCGGCTACGGGCTACGACCCCCTGAACGCCTACCATGAACTGTTCCGGGGAGCCACCGGCTGCGACAACCTGGGTCAGGTGTTTACCGGCCTGTTCACAAAACGGCAGTTCGGCAACACGGTGGAGTACGCCATGGTGCTGTTCCTCACGGGCCTGGCCTGCGCCGTGGGTGCCCGGGCGGGCATCTTCAACGTAGGCGGCGAGGGCCAGCTGTACCTGGGTGCGATTGTTTCCGCCTACCTCGGTGTGGTTCTGAACGGCTTGTCTCCCTGGATCGTCATTCCGGTGGCGGCCTTGGGAGCCATGGCGGCAGGCGCTCTGTATGCCTGGATTCCCGGCGTGCTGAAAGTGAAAAAGAAGGTCAACGAGGTCATCACGACGATTATGATGAACTCCATCGCCATTTATTTCTGCGCATTTCTCTCCAACGGTCCCTGGAAAACCAGCCAGCCCAACCGGGTCTCCGGCACGGACCCTCTGGACAACGTGTACCGGTTCACCCAGCTGATCCGGGGTTCCAACCTGACCACGGCCATTTTCGCCAGCGCCATCATTGCCTTTTTCATCTGGTATGTGATGAGCCGCACGGCCACGGGCTTTGAAATGAAGCTCACCGGACACAATCCCCGCTTCGCCAAGTATCTGGGGCTCAGCGTGGACAAGCTGGTCATCGGCTCCATGGTGGTCTCCGGTGCCATCTGCGGTCTGGTGGGTATGATGGAGGCCTACGGCGTCCGGGGCAACTATCAGGACGGTATCAGCAACGAGTATTATTTCGATGGGCTCCTGGTGGCCATGATTATGGGCTATCGCCCTGTGGGCATCATCGTCATGAGTTTCTTCTTTGCATTCCTGAAGGTGGGTGCTGCGGGCATGGAACTGAACGCCGGAGTGCCGGGAGAATTGTACCGCATCATCCAGTCGGTGGTCATTTTCTTCATGGCCGCCGAGGGCGGCGTGAAAGCGCTGCTGAAGGTCCGCAGAGCCGGAAAGGAGGGGGCAAAGCATGGGTAACATCTTTACGACGGGTCTGTTCCGGCAGATGCTCCGCTCCGCTACGCCGGTGGCCCTGGCGGCCATGGGCGGTCTGCTGACGGAACACGCAGGCGTTATGAACATCGGTATGGACGGCATGATCCTGATTGGAGCCTTTGTGGCCGTGGCGGTGAGCGTGGTCACCGGGTCGGCGGCTCTGGGTGTGCTGGCGGCCATTCTGGTGGGCGTGCTGGTGGGAGCTTTTTTTGCGCTGTTCGTGGTGAAGTTCAGGAGCGACGAATTCATCATCGGCACGGCTTTGAACATCTTCGCCGGAGGTCTGACGGTGTTCCTGTTGGGGGCACTGTTCGGAGTCCGGGGGACTCTGCGGACCCAGGCGGGACTGCCTACCGTAGACCTGCCGCTCATCGATCAGATCCCGTTTTTGGGCGAAGTCTTAAGCGGAAATTCCCTGTTTATCTACCTGACGGTTCTGATTGTCCTGATTATGTGGACTCTGGTGTACCGGACCCCCTGGGGCCGTTGGCTCCGGGCCAGCGGCGAGCATCCGGGGGCCCTGCGGACCGCCGGCGTCAGTCCGGAGGGGATGCGCTGGCAGGCATCCTTGCTGTGCGGGGCCTTCTGCGGCTTGGCGGGGGCGCAGTTGGCCCTGGGCAACGTGTCCATGTTCTCCGAGGGCATGAGCAATTCCCGTGGCTATGTGGCCTTTGCCTGCGTGATTTTCGGGGCGGCGAACCCCGGAAAGGCCTACCTGGCGGCGCTGATGTTCGGCTTCTTCGATGCCCTGGGCTACCGGCTCCAGGAGTATAATATCAGCTCCAACCTGACCTCCATGATTCCGTACGTCATTACCGTCATTATGATGGTCTATGTGGTTATCCGGGGCCAGAAGAAAAAAGCGGCGGTGTAAATTTGCCCCCCGGTGTGGCACCGTATGGGCGGGCAGCACTTCCGGCGAAGCACGGTAGGGGCGAGGCATGCCTCCATGCGCCAGCTGACGGGATTTGAGTGGTAAAAATCGACGACTGCCAGGACTGAGAAATCGCCTTTCCCAGGGGAAGGCGTTTTCGCCCCTCCGGGCAAAAAAATCACCGGAACCGATTGGTTCCGGTGGTTTTTTATTCTGTTTCTCCCTCCGGGAGCAGGTTGGTCATGCTCTTCAGGCTGATGCCCAGGGTGGACATATGGTGAAGCAGGGCCGGGGTCGTTGGGGGCAGGAAGCCCGCCACGCCGCCGCCAGAACTCCGGACACCGCCAGGTACAGCGGTGAATAGCCCTCCGGCAGGGAAGCGAACTTTTCCCCCTCCCCTTCGGGAACCCGGCAACCCTCATCTTCAAAGACGAAGTGATAGCTACCGATGACGACTTTCCGGCCCTCTACCATGCCGGAAATGCCGTGGGCCACAACATATTCCACCTGAGAATGGTTCAGACCCCGTTTTTTGAATTTTCTATCCCCCGGGGAGGCTTGCGCCGAAAGAGCGCCTATGGCATAATACAGAAAAACAGTTCGGGAGGACCCTATGAAGCGTATTTTTTCTCTTTTTCTGGCGGCAGTCCTGCTGCTGTCCCTGACGGCCTGCGGCAAGACCCCCGCTGCCGGCAACACCACGAACACCACCGTACCCCGGGCCGAAACGGGCGAGCCTACGACCCTGGTCTACGGAAGCATCGACTACACCCGCATCAACCCGGCCATGGACGAGCATTGCGAGATCAACCTGCTGCTGTTCAACGGTCTCACCGCCCACGATGCCGAGAATCAGGTGGTGGCGGGCCTGGCGGAAAGCTGGGACTACGATGCCGATACCTGCACTTATACCTTCCACATCCGTCCGGGCATTACCTGGCACGACGGGGAGCCGTTTACCTCCAAGGACGTGAAATTCACCATCGAGGCCATCATGGACCCGGAAAACGGCTCCGAGAATGCCCCCAACTATGAGGACGTGGTGGAAATTACCACCCCCGACGACCTGACCGTTTCCTTCCGGCTGGCTGAGCCCAATGTGGCCTTCCTGGAGTATATGACCATGGCCATCCTGCCTGCCCATCTTCTCGAGGGGGAGGATATGCAGGAATCCGACTTCTTCCGCCATCCCATCGGCACCGGCCCCTACAAGCTGGAAAGCTGGGATGTGGGACAGTCCATCGTGCTGGTGAAGAATGAGAACTACTATCTGGGGGCCCCCCATATTGACCGCATCCTGTTCAAAATCGTCCCCGACGACAACGCCCAGGCGGTGCAGCTGAAAAGCGGCGAGCTGGACCTGGCCCTGCTGGACCCGAAGAATGCCCGGAATTTCCAGAACACCGACGGTTTTACCTGCTATGACATGAAAACCAGCGATTACCGGGGTATTTTGTTCAATTTCTGGAATGAATACTGGCAGAACAACCGGGACATCATTCCCGCCGTGTGCTACGCCATTGACCGGCAAGCCATTATCGACACGGTGCTGCTGGGTCAGGGCATGACGGCTTACGGCCCCCTGCAGCGGAATATCTATAACAATGAGAACGTAGAGCATTACGACTATAACCCCGGGAAAGCCAAGGAAATCTTGGAAAGAGTTGGTTGTACGCTGAATTCCGATGGGTATTACCAGCGCAACGGGGAGGAAATCGGCTTCGTCATCAGCGTGATGAGCGGCGAGCAGGACCGGCTGGACATTGCCCAGGCTGCCGCCCAGCAGCTCCGGCAGGCGGGGATTCACGCCACCGTGGAAATTCCCGCCCAGATGGATTGGGGCGGACAGATGGCCTGCCTGATTGGCTGGGGCAGTCCTTTCGATGCCGACGACCACACCTATAAAGTGTTCGGCACGGACAAGGGTGCCAACTATTCCGGCTACTCCAACGCCACGGTGGATGCGGAGCTGGCGCTGGCCCGGCAGTCCGACGATCCCGCCGTCCGGAAGACCCATTACGATGCCTTCCAGGAGGCATTGGCGGAGGACCCGGCCTACGCCTTTATCTGCTACATCGACGCCAATTATGTGGCGAAGTCCACCCTCCACGGCATTTCCGCCGATACCGTCATGGGTCACCATGGCGTGGGGATCTTCTGGAATGTGCAGGATTGGACCATCGGGTAAAATTTTTAAGAGCATTTCTGCTGTCGGAGGGGACACCCCCTCCGACAGCTTGTGCGCTTTTTGAGCAGTGAAGCAAAATGCCCCGGCGAGGCGAAAAGCCTTCCCCTGGAGGGGAAGGTGTCACGCCTTTCGGCGTGACGGATGAGGTCGAAGGTAACAGCGTCGTACCAACCTATGGTGATAATTGATAGCTTCGACCTCATCAGTCGCAACTAAAGTTGCGCCAGCTTCCCCTCCAGGGGAAGCCTTTCCTCAGAAACCTGCACCCCCTACGTCTAATGTAGCACACTCCCTCCGTCTCGGCTTGCGCCGAGCCACCTCCCTCTGAGAGGGAGGCGAGGCCCTGCTGGTTTCTGCGTATGGAATTCGTGCGCATCGGGGCATGCCGCCGCCCCTACAAACAAAATCGAGTGCGCATCTCATAATTTTTATAAGGAGGTCCCCTATGGGCGAAATTCTGAACATCGACCACCTGAGCGTGGCCATTGATACCCCACGGGGGCAGGTGCAGGCGGTGCGGGACGTGAGCTTTTCTCTCTCCCAGGGGGAGACCCTGGCCATCGTGGGCGAGTCCGGCTGCGGCAAAAGCATCCTCTGCAAGAGCATCCAGCGGCTCCTGCCCTCCGGGGGCCGCATTACCGGCGGGCATATTTTCTTCGGGAATGAGGACCTGACCGAAAAAAGCGAGCGGGCCATGACCCGGCTCCGCCGCAGTGCCTTTTCCATGGTCTTTCAGGACCCCATGACCGCTCTGAACCCCACCATGACCGTGGGCAGTCAGATTGCCGAGGCGGTGCGGCTCCACCATGGCCGCCTGCCGAAGGCCGAGGTTTCCCGGCGGGTGCTGGAGCTGATGGACCGGGTGGGTATTCCCGAACCTGTCCTGCGGCAGCATCAGTATCCCCATCATTTTTCCGGGGGCCAGCGGCAGCGGCTGGTGTTGGCCATGGCACTGGCCGGGGAACCGGCAGTGCTGTTTGCCGACGAGCCCACCACCGCCCTGGACGTGACCATTCAGGCCCAGATTCTGGACCTTTTCCGCAAAATTCAAGAAGATTTGAACACGGCGACCATATTCGTTACCCACGACCTGGGCGTTGTTGCCCGGATTGCGGACCGGGTGGCGGTGATGTACGCCGGAAAAATCGTCGAGATCGGCACGGCGGAGGAGATTTTTTACGACCCACGACATCCCTATACCAAGGGCCTGCTGCGTTCCCTCCCGGCCCTGTCCCGGGGGAAGGCGACTTTGCCCACCCTGCCGGGAATGCCGCCCACGCTCATGGATCCCCCTGCCGGGGACGCCTTCGCCTATCGCAATGACCAGGCCCTGGCCATCGACTACGAGGAAGCCCCGCCCATGTTTTCCATCACACCCACCCACGCCGCAGCCACCTGGCTTTTAGACCCCAGAGCGGAGAAGAACGGAGAAGAAAAATGACGGAAAATCTGCTGGAAATCTCCCATCTGACCCATAAATTTCCCATTGACCGCCGGGAAAGCCTCACGGCCCTGGACGACGTGTCCTTTACCCTGCGCCGGGGGGAAATCTTCGGGCTGGTGGGAGAATCCGGGTCGGGAAAATCCACCCTGGCCCGGTGCGTGATGAACGTGTACCGGCCAACCGCCGGGAAAATTCTTTTCAATGGCATCGAAACAACGGACCCCAGGGCCTTCCGGAAAAACAGGGCCTATTTGCAGTCTGCCCGGCAAATGATTTTTCAGGATTCCAATTCCAGCCTGGATCCCAAGTGGCAGGCCTGGCAGGTCATTGCCGAGCCCATGCGATTGCAGCACGTTACGCCCAAACGGGGCAGCTACCGGGCTGAGGCGGAATTTCAGATGCACTATGTGGGCCTGGACCCCCTGTATCTGGACAAATACCCCCCGGAATTGTCCGGGGGCCAGCGGCAGCGACTGGCCATTGCGCGGGCGCTGACCATGGAGCCGGAACTCTTAGTGGCGGACGAGCCGATTGCGGCCCTGGACGTGTCCATTCAGGCCCAGATCGTCAACTTGTTCCGGCATTTGCAGCAGGAGCATGGGTTTACCTTTCTGTTCATCGCCCATGACCTTTCCATGGTGGAATTCCTCTGCGACCGGGTGGGAGTCCTGTATCATGGGCGGCTGGTGGAATTGGCCACGGCCAAGGAACTTTATGCCAATCCCCTGCACCCCTATACACAGGCTCTGCTGTCCGCCATCCCCGTCCCGGACCCCCGGCGGGAGCGGCACCGGGTACTGCCGGAGTTCCCGGACACGTTCCCGACAGACGGGGTCTGGACGGAAATCGGACCGGAGCATTTCGTTTTGAAGGGAGAAAACCATTGAAAAAAGCCCTTTGGAAGCTGCTGAAAAGCCTGCTTTTATTCGTTTTAAGTCTGTTTTTGCTGTCGGCAGCGGTATTTTATGTGTCCCGGCTGGCGCCGGGGGACCCGCTGGTGTCCTACTATGGGGAGCGGGTGGAGAAAATGTCCCCGGAGCAGCGGGCCTGGGCCGAGGCCAGGCTGGGCCTGGACCAGCCCATTTCCACGCAGTATGTCCGCTGGCTGGGTCAGGCCTTGAAAGGCGATTTCGGTATCTCCTATAAATACAAAATGGACGTACTGGAAGTGATTTCCAGCCGGGTGGGCAACACGCTTATCCTGGGGGGCATGGGATTTCTGCTGATTTTTGTGGGCTCTGCCCTGCTGGGGACCCTGTGCGCCTGGATGGAAGAACGGCCCCTGGACAAAATTCTCTGCCGGGTGGGGACGGTCCTCAGCTGCATCCCGGAATTCTGGCTGTCTCTGGTTTTGATTCTGATTTTCTCTGTGAATCTGGGAATTCTGCCAAGCTCCGGGGCCTATTCCGTTGGAAAAAGCACAAATTTCGGGGACCGTCTGGTGCATCTCATCCTGCCCCTGACCGTCGTCGTCCTGTCCCATCTCTGGTACTATGCCTATCTCATCCGCAACCGGCTGGCGGAGGAGATTCGCTCGGATTATGTGCTGCTGGCCAAATCCAAGGGCCAGAGCCGGGGAAAAATCCTCCTGGGCCACTGCCTGCGCAACGTCCTGCCCGCCTATTTGAGCATCATGGCCATTTCCGTACCCCATATCATGGGCGGAACGTACATCGTTGAGGCGGTCTTTTCCTATCCGGGCCTGGGAACATTGTCCTACGAAAGCGCCCGGTATCAGGATTATAATTTGCTGATGGTCCTGTGCATGCTCTCCGGGGCAGTGGTCATTCTCTGCGGCATGGCGGCGAAGGCGCTGAATGCCGGGCTGGATCCCCGGCTCCGGGATGGGGAGGTGCGGCCATGAACGAAGGATTTCGTGTGGTGGGCCGCCGGCCCATGCCGGCCCCGGCTCCCGCAAAAAAAGCCGCCCCCAAGGGCCGGGCGGCCATGATTTTCTTGATTCTGCTGGCTGCCGGCTGCCTGATCGCCCGGTTCTGGACCCCAAAGGACCCAGCCTATATGGATCTGGCGAACGCCAACAAGGCTCCCTGCGGGGAATTTCTGTTCGGCACGGACACCATGGGCCGGGACATTTTCTCCATGATTTTTTATGGCGGGGGCATTTCTCTGACCATCGGCCTGGTGTCCACGGCCATTTCCACGGTGCTGGCCATGGTCCTGGGGACCCTCAGCGGCTTCGCCCCCAACTGGCTGGACCGGCTTCTCATGCGGCTGACGGAGGTGTTTCTGAGCATTCCGGAGTTGCTGTTGGTGATTTTATTGCAGGCGGTGCTGGGCAAGGCCACCCCCTGGAGCATCTCCCTGGTCCTGGGACTCACCGGCTGGACGGGCATTGCCAAGGTGGTCCGCACGGAGGTCCGCAGGCTCCGTCAAAGCGGGTACATCGTGGCCAGCAGGTGCATGGGCGGGGGCTTTTTCCGGCTGCTGTTCGGCCATCTGGCGCCGAATTTCTTCTCGTCCATTCTGTTTATGGTCGTTATGAACATCCGCTCGGCCATGGTGGCCGAGTCCACATTGAGCTTCATGGGGCTGGGCCTGCCGCTGGAAACCATCTCCTGGGGCAGTATGCTCTCCCTGGCGGAAAAAGCCCTGCTTACCGGCAGCTGGTGGATCATCCTCATCCCCGGTGCCTTTCTGGCATTGACCCTCCTGAGCATCACTGACCTGGCCCATAACTTCCAGACAGCGTCGGCCAGAGGACAGAGGAATTTGTGAGGACATCCCCGGCGGTAGGCACGATCGTTCTTGCGTGTAGGGGCGGCGGCGTGCCCCGCCCCTACAATGCCCCGCCGGGAGATTTGTGAAAAAATACCCTCCCGGAATTTTCCGGAAGGGTATTTTTCAGGTTTTACGGATGAATTTTTCCCGGCAGCGGGGGCAAGTGATGGAAATTTTGCCCTTTCCACGGGGAACACGGACGCTCTGGCGACATTTTGGACATTTATAATACCGGTGCTGCCGGTCCTTGAGCCGGTCAAAGAACAGCCCGAAGCGCCGATTTTCTTCGTAGCGCTTGTAGGTGTTCCGGGAGAAGGACCGGAACAGCGCCCAGATGAGCAGGGCGTAGGACAGCATCGTCAGCAGCAGCATCACCACGGGAAGGCGAATGAAAGAAGCGATCAGGCTCACCAGCACGCCGGAGCCCAGAATGACCATGTTGAGTTTGTCCGTGCCGTACCGGCCGGACATGAAATTGCGGAAGGAGGCCCCGATGCGGCCGAAAAACTGACGGAGCCATGCGGGAAAGTGATTCATAAGCGCCCCCTGGACGGTTCAAAGATGTTTGATAAGCATATTATATTGCTTTTCTTCCCATTTGCAACGGGGGAGGGCCATTGTTTACGGATTGTTTAAGATTTTTCTTGGACGTTTTGCCAAGAAGCCGCCAAAATCTACCGGCGGAATTCTCGTTTCTGCCCCCTTGACCTGTCCGGCAAGGTATGCTATATTACTCCTTAAGAATTGCAGGACTTCCTGCACAAAGAGAAGGTCAAGAACGATAT
This sequence comes from Clostridiales bacterium, assembly GCA_022770345.1. Lineage (GTDB taxonomy): Bacteria > Bacillota > Clostridia > Oscillospirales > Oscillospiraceae > Faecousia. The sequence goes on from JALEII010000069.1 coordinate 12,039, forward strand.
GAAAAAGTTTTGGACGTATCTGGTCATTATGGGCGTGGCCGTGGTGTGTGCCGTGAACTATGAGATTTTCGTGTTCCCCAATAAGTTTGCCCCCTCCGGCCTGAACGGTATCTGCACCATGATCCAGTACATTTCCGGCGTGAGCATCGGCTATCTGAGTCTGCTCATCAACATCCCGCTGGCCTTCATGGTCTATAAGTGCATCAGCAAGCCCCTGGCCATCCGCAGCATGGTCTATGTGGTCACGTTTTCCCTGAGCCTGCTCATTCTGGACAAGCTGGACCTGAGCGCCCTGGCTTACTCCACCGACAGCGGCACCAGCACCATCCTGGGTCCCCTGGTGGCGGGCATTATTTACGGCGGGTGCTACTCCGTGCTGGTCCGGGCCAGCGCCTACTCCGGCGGCACGGACTTCGTGGCCGCCATGATCCATAAGTATCACCCGGAGCAGAGCCTGTTCTGGCTCATCTTCGGCATCAACAGCATCGTGGCCTTCGGCTCCTACTTTGTATATGGCTATCAAGTGGAGCCGGTGATCCTCTGCATTCTCTATAGCTTCGCTTCCAGCACGGTCACGGACCGGCTGGCCAAAAGCGGACGCAGCGCCGTGCGCTTTGAGATCATCACCGACTATCCCAAGGAAATTGCTGGCGCCATCATCAACCGGCTCCATCACAGCGCCACCCTGCTGCCCGGCAAGGGCATGTATCTGGGCAGGGAGACGAACATCCTCATCTGCATCGTGAACCGGACTCAGGTGGCGGCCCTGTCCTCCATCATCAAGGAGTACCCCCATACCTTTGCCGCCGTGTCTCAGGTGGGCGAGGTCATGGGCAATTTCAAGCACCTGACCAACGACGGCCGTCCCGCTCACGATTTTCTCGACCCCGGCGATGGCAATGCCTGTTAAGTGCCTGCGTTTTCGCAGCGAAAATGAAATATAACGGAGGAGATACCCATGGCCTACTATTATCCGGAGCCCAGTCACACCTTCAGCGAATACCTGCTGATCCCCGGCTATACCTCGGAGGACTGCATCCCCGACCGGGTGTGTCTGAAGACCCCCCTGACCCGCTATCGGAAGGGATTCGAGGAGCCTGCCATTTCCCTGAACGTGCCGCTGGTTTCCGCCATCATGCAGTCCGTGTCCAACGACACCCTGGCAATCGCCCTGGCGAAGGAAGGCGGACTGAGCTTTATTTTTGGCTCCCAGTCCATCGAGACCCAGGCGGCCATGGTCTCCCGTGTGAAGCATCATAAGGCGGGCTTCGTCATTTCCGCCTCCAATCTGACCCCGGACGCCACTCTGGCGGACGTGCTGGCCCTGAAAGCCGCCAACGGCTTCTCCACCGTGGCCATCACCGACGACGGCACGGCCACCGGCAAGCTGCTGGGCCTGGTGACCAGCCGGGACTATCGTGTTTCCCGGATGGAACCCACCGATAAGGTCAGTTCTTTTATGACCCCCTTTGCCAAGCTGGTGACGGCCCCCGCCGAGACCACCTTGAGGGAGGCCAACGACATCATCTGGGACCACAAGCTCAACGCCCTGCCCATTATCGATGCGCAGCAGCACCTGGTCTGCTTCGTGTTCCGGAAGGACTACGCCAGTCATAAGGAAAACCCCCTGGAACTGCTGGACGGGGCCAAGCGCTATCTGGTGGGTGCGGGCATCAACACCCGTGACTACGAAAAGCGCATCCCGGCGCTGCTGGAGGCCGGCGCGGATGTTTTGTGTATTGATTCCTCCGAAGGCTACACCTGCTGGCAGTCCAAGACCCTTGCCTGGGTCCGGGAGCATTACGGCGACAGCGTGAAGATCGGCGCAGGCAACGTGGTGGACCGGGACGGGTTCCTGTTTCTGGCCCGGGCCGGTGCGGACTTTGTGAAGGTGGGCATCGGCGGCGGCTCCATCTGCATTACCCGGGAGACCAAGGGCATCGGCCGTGGTCAGGCTACGGCCCTCATCGAAGTGGCGGCGGCCCGGGATGAATATTTCCGGGAGACCGGCATCTATGTGCCCATCTGCTCCGACGGCGGTATCGTCCATGATTACCACATGACCCTGGCGCTTGCCATGGGCGCCGATTTCCTGATGCTGGGCCGGTATTTTGCCCGGTTCGACGAAAGCCCCGCACCGAAGGTCATGGTCAACGGGGCCTATATGAAGGAATATTGGGGCGAAGGCTCCAACCGCGCCCGGAACTGGCAGCGCTACGACCTGGGCGGCGCCACCAGGCTGACCTTCGAGGAAGGCGTGGATTCCTATGTGACCTATGCCGGTTCCCTGCATGACAATGTGGAGGCCAGCCTGTATAAGGTCAAGAGCACCATGTGCAACTGCGGCGTGACGAATATCCCGGACCTGCAGCGGGACGCCAAGTTGACACTGGTGTCCGCCACCTCCATCGTGGAGGGCGGGTACCATGATGTGACCCTGCGGTCTACCTCCCCGGCAAAATAGGAAGAAAAGTTTACAGCACCGTTCCGGAAAGAACGGTGCTGTTTTTATGTGAAAGAAGAAATACGCCGCACCATTGGCGGAGATTTGCAGGGGCGGCGGCATGCCCCGATGCGCCGAATTCTATACGCCGAACGGGCGAGGCGCTTGCCTTCCCCTCCAGGGGAAGGCAAGCGCCTTTTGGCGTGACGGATGAGGTCGAAGGTTGCAGCATAGTACCAACTTATGGCGATGATTGGCAGCTTCGACCTCATCAGTCAGCCCTTGCGGGCTGCCAGCTTCCCCTACACAGGGGAGCCTTTTCCTCTGTCCCGGTGAGCCGTTACGTCGATTTTTACTGCTCTGGTAATGCAACCCAAGCGGGCGGGGCGTGCCCACGCCCCTACAAGGCATCGCCGGCTTTGCCTAGGAAATTCAACCTGCGGAGCAGGCCAGTTGGAGGATGGTCCGGTACAATTCTCCGAAGGTCAGGCGTGGGACGGTGGTCTTGGCCACCAGGGGAATTCGTGTGATGACTTTCCCGCCCTCCCGGACGGTCAGTTCCCCCAGCCTTTGCCCCTGGCTCACCGGGGCCGTGATCGATTCTTCCAGCGTGACCTCCGTGGTCATGCCCGCTTTCCGGGCTTTTTCGATGAGCATAGGCGTCTGTGTACCGGGGACAGCCTCCACGCGCTCTTCGGCTCCCAATTTCACCGGCACGGCGGCCTCCGGATAAACCGGCGTATAAAGGGCGTAGCTGGCGAAGCCGTAATCCAGCAGGCCCTTGCAGGCGGCGAAGCGCTTCTGACTGGTCTCGCAGCCCATGACCACGGCGATCAGCCCCAGCCCCTCCCGCTCCGCCGAGGCGGACAGACAGTACATGGCCTGTCGGGTGAAGCCGGTTTTCAGGCCCGTGGCCCCCGGATAGAAGCGGATGAGCTTATTGGTATTGGAAAGACCGAAGGCTCCGTTCCGAACCGTATCCATCCAAATGGTGGTGTATTTCGTAATATCCGGGTGATTCTTCAACAATTCCCTTGACATAATGGCAATGTCCATGGCGCTGGTCCGGTGTTCCTTTGCCGAATCGTCGTCGTCCAGG
>JALEII010000077.1 GCA_022770345.1 Clostridiales bacterium
TTTACCTATCCGGCTCTGATGGCGGCGGATATTCTGCTCTATCAGCCGGATCTGGTGCCCGTGGGCGAGGACCAGAAGCAGCACGTGGAGCTGTGCCACACCATCGCCCGCCGGTTCAACGGCATTTACGGCGATGTGTTCAAGCTGCCGGAGCCCTTCGTTCCCAAGGTCGGCGCACGGATCATGAGCCTGACCAACCCCACGGCGAAGATGTCCAAGTCCGAGAACGAGGACACCGGCCGGGTGCTGCTGATGGACAGCCCGGATACCATCATGCGCCAGTTCAAACGGGCCATCACCGACTCCGACACGGAGCGCTGCGTGCATTATGACAAGGAAAACAAGCCCGGCGTGTCCAATCTGATGACCATTTACGCCGCCTGCACCGGCAAGACCTACGAAGAGATCGAGCAGGAGTTCGCAGGAAAGGGCTACGGCGCCTTCAAGCCCGCCGTGGGCGAGTGCGTGGTGGAGACCCTCCGGCCCATCCGGGAGGAGGCCAGCCGTCTGATGCAGGATAAGGCATATCTCGAAAGTGTCTATCGGGCCGGTGCCGAGAAGGCATCTTATGTGGCCGAAAGAACTTTGCGGAAAGTTTACAAGAAAGTGGGCTTTGTGGCCAGATAAGTTCGGAAAAATATGAAAAATGGGTGTGCGGCACTGGGCGGCACACCCATTTTTGCTTCTCATTTCCGGGAAATTTGCTTTTCACGCCAGGGCAAAATAAAGGGCGACGGTCAAAGCGGCGGTGCTGTCATCGGGGCTGGTGGCCAAAATCAGCAGCAAAATAAGAAGGTCTTCCCGGTCCATGCCGGAGGGCAGCCACCGGCTCAGCAGGTCCCCCAAAGGTCCGGAGGCTTCCGGCGGCGGTCCCATTGGGGGTCGTGGAGGCCGGTCCGGAGGAGCAGGTGGGGGCGCAGGCGGCTTCGGTGCGCCGTCCATCCGGCGGTAAGTGCCGTCGCTCTGGGGTACGTAGCGGTTATACATGGCCCCCTCCTTCCAGCATGGTCGTGGCGGCCCCGGCCAGTTGGGCGGTCCGCATGGCGTTTTCCAGTCGGGCCAGCCGATCCGGCCGGATAAAGGGCCGCAGTGCGTGCAATAACCTTCGGCGGTTTTCGTCCAGGGCGCTTTGGCCTGCAATGGCGGCCAACCGCTGCAGGATATCCGGCGATGGCGGGGACACGGGCGGCTTTTCCGGCCTCTTGGGCGGGGGAGTCGGTCTGTCCGGCCCCTCCGGCGGCTTCGGCGGTCCCTCCAGGGAACCTTCATCGGGACCCGGTGGAGCCATGCCCAGGCTTTTCGCCATGGCGACTACCTGGGCCATGATGTTCGGGTCCGCCATCATGGCGGCCAGCTTTTCATCCAGCTCTGCCATGGCTCAGTCCTCGCTTTTGGAAAGCAGTGGCGACAGGGTGGCCCGCATGGCGGCGTAGTCCCCCCGCTGGGCTTCCTCCATGGCTTTTTCCAGGGTCGCCGGGTCTGCGGAGCGAAGTTTTTCGTAAAGCTGCCGTCCAACGGGACTCTTTTGCAGGTCAACAAGGTCTTTCTGTGAAAAATCAGGCGAATTTTCCTTCATTTGGATTGCCTCCTGTTCCAATGCCTGCTATAATAAGGACATTACCCTTTACTATATGCAAAAGGAATCACTGATGTACTATGAAAATTCTTGTTCTGTCCGACTCCCATTCCTCCCTGCGCTTTATGCGGCTGGCCCTGCAAAAGATTCGACCGGATGCATTCATTCATCTGGGAGACTACTATCAGGACGCCCAGACCATGGCGAAGGAGTTCCCGGAAATCCCCGGCTATTTCGTGGCGGGCAACTGCGACAGCGGCCGCACGCCCATGGGGGTTCCCCTGACCCGGCAGGAAAAGCTGGGCGGGGTGAAGCTGCTGCTGACCCACGGGCATCTGTTCCGTGTAAAACAGGACACCGCCGCCCTCATCCGGGAGGCGGAGACGGACCGGGTTCAGGCGGTGCTGTACGGCCACACCCATGTACCGGACATACGCCAGACGGAAACGGGACTGTGGGTCGTCAACCCCGGCAGCAGCGGCCTGGCCGGTACGGCGGCGGTGCTGGAAATCGAAAATGAAAGAATCAAAGAATGCTATCTGGTGAGCCGGAGAGATTTGGAGGAATAAACCATGATTTTGACCATTGACATCGGAAACTCGAACATTGTCCTGGGCGGCGTGGAGGATACGGACGTTCGCTTTGAAGCACGGCTTCGGACGGACGCCACCAAGACCTCCGATGAATATGCCGTGGACCTGAAAATGCTGCTGGACATTTACGCCGTGGACCCGAAAGCCATTGAGGGGATCATCATTGCCAGCGTAGTACCCCAGGTGTTGAATTCCCTGCAGACCGCCGTGAAGAAGCTCACGGGCAAGACCAGTCTGGTGGTGGGGCCGGGGCTGAAAACCGGCTTGAACATCTTGCTGGAAAGCCCCGGACAGATGGGTGCCGACTTAGTGGCCGGAGATGTGGCGGCCCTGCTGGAGCATGAGCCGCCGCTGATCGTGGTGGATATGGGGACGGCCACGACATTGTCCGTGCTGGACAAGAACGGGGCGCATATTGGCGGCTGTATCTGCCCCGGTGTGAAGATTTCCCTGGACGCTCTGACGGACAAGACTGCCCTGCTCCCCGGCTTGCAGCTGGATAAGCCCCGGCGGGCCATTGGCCGGAACACCTCCGACGCCATGCGCTCCGGCATTATGCTGGGGGCTGCTGCCATGATCGACGGCCTGGTGGCGCGGATGGAGGCGGAGTTGGGCTATAAGACCACAGTCATTATGACCGGTGGCATTGCCAAGTTTGTGGCCCCTCTGTGCAAAACCCCGGTGATCTATGACCGGGACCTGATTTTGAAGGGCCTGACGGCCCTGTACCGGGAGAACCGGCGCTCATAAGATCAGCAGGAACAGAATCGTCACCACGGTCCCCAGAGCAATGGCTACGCACAATGCGGAGTTGACCAGCTTGTTCAGCAGCGTTCCGCCCTTGACCCCCGGGTAGGGGGCGGCGGAATTGCGGCGGTAAGTGGTATAGCGGGACGAATACAATGCAGCAGATTTCATGTTTTGCGGCCTCCTTTTTCTTTGTGACCGGATTTTATCAGAAAAACTGTCCCATAAACCGGACTAATTTCCGGTGTTCAAAAAATCTTAATGTTTCCCATGTTGCAAGGTACCGGAAAATATGCTATGATTGAGCAAAATAAGGAGGGAGAACCTATGGAAAAACAAAATTTGCAAAAGGGCTCGTCCGGCATTCAGACCGTGGGCAGCGTCCTGAAGGTCATCGGAAGCTGGATCTACCGGCTGCGGAAGGTGCTCATGGCCATCCCGGTAATTCTTGCGGCCATCTATCTGGCCCGGTATAATATGGCGAACCTTCCTGCACAGGTGGGGATTGATCTGCAGACTACCGGCGTGTACGCCCAGATGATCTCCCGGGACCTGGCAGTGTTGGGACCGTTGGCCGTGACGGGCGGCTGCCTGTTGCTGATGTTCTGCTCCCGGAGGATCTTTTATCCCTGGATTATCAGCGTTTTCACTTTGGTGCTGCCAATTTTGCTGTATCTGACCAATATCTACCCCAATTAAGGAGTAAGCGGAATGAAATTGAAGATCTCCTATGAGAAAAGCAAGCACTGGCGGCATATTCAGAATAAAAAGGTCATCCTGACCATCTATCTGGTGCTGCGGATTTTGGTGGTGGCCACCATGGTGGCCCAGTTTTTCAACGGGAATTACGAGAACGTGATGCTCTGCGTGCTGACGCTGGTGCTGTTTATGCTGCCCAGCTTCTGCGAGCGGCGGCTGCACATCGACTTGCCGGACACGCTGGAGGTTATTGTGCTGTTGTTCATTTTCTCGGCGGAAATTCTCGGTGAGATTCAGGAGTTCTACATTCTGATCCCCGGCTGGGACACGGTATTGCACACCCTGAACGGCTTCCTCTGCGCTGCCATCGGTTTCTCCATCGTGAATATCCTCAACGAGGACAAGCGTACTTCCATGCACCTTTCTCCTTTCTACATGGCTGTGACGGCGTTCTGCTTCTCTATGACCATCGGCGTTCTCTGGGAGTTCTTCGAGTGGGGCATGGATCACCTTGCAGGACTGGATATGCAGAAGGACACGGTGCTTACCGGCTTCAATACCGTTATGCTGGACCCCCAGGGCCGGAATGTGGCTTATCACGTCCGCAACGTGACGGATACCATTCTGGTCTTTGCGGACGGATCCACTATGTCCATGGGACTGGGCGGCTATCTGGACATCGGCCTGATGGATACCATGAAGGACTTGCTGGTGAACCTCATCGGCGCCGTGGTGTTCTCCTTCTTCGGCTATTTCTATGTGAAGAGCAAGGGAAAGGGCAAGGTCGCCCGGAACTTCATTCCCAATGTGCTGGAGCATCCTGTGAACGGGGCGGAAACGCCGGAAAAACAGGAAGAAAAGTGAAGATCAGTATTCCCCGGAGCAGTGAAACGCTCCGGGGATCTGTTTTCTGGGACGGGCCGATTTTACGGAAAATCGGCTTCGTCAGGTTGCACAAATGATATGTCATATTGAACGAAGCTTTCTCTGAAGGACATTTTTGGCGAATTGTGTCGAAAAGGCGTATTGACAAGGATTTCTGTGAATGATATGGTATTTTCCAAGGGAGAATCTGAGAAATTCAAAGGGAGGATCTTTTATGAGAAAAACCAATGTTACGCGATGGTGCGCCATGATGATCGCCCTCCTGCTGATTCTGGGTAGCCTGGCCGCCCCGGTGCGGGCACTGGGACCCAATTCCAGTGCGTCGCTCATCATCACCGGGCTGGACCCCGGTGCGAAGGCAACTTTCTACAAAATCATTGGAGTCAATTTGACCAACGGACAACCGGCGGACCCAATGTACATCTGGACAGACGAGGTGGCAAGCTACGTTCTGTCCGAGTATCCTGCCTACGTCAACACCGACAGTGGAAAGAATGCCGTTGCGGACTGCTTCTTTTCCATGGACGGCGGCACCCGTGCGGCATTTTTGAAGGCGATGCGGGATAACTGCCGGAACCAGTTGGATTCTACGGACCCTGAAAGCGCTACCGCAGATGCACAGGGGACAATCAGCGCACGGCTTCCTTTGGGCTATTATCTGATCGAAGTAGGAGAAAATTACCTCCTCATGACCGGATCGGTATTTCCCAAATATGAAAACGGCACCTGGGTGGCCGTGGGCAGCACCGCCAGCGCCAAGCAGGAGGCCAGCAGCAATCTGTCCCTGACCCTTGGGGAGGGCGGAACCTCCGTCACTGTGGGGGAGCTGGTCAACTACACCCTGACCCTGAAAGCACCCAGCTATCCCGACGATGCCACCCAGACCGGCCTGTGCATCAGCGTGAAATTGCCGGAGCAAATGACCCTGAACGCCGGTTCCGTCCAGGTGACGGGCCTGCTGCAAGGCACCGAATCGGCCCTTTCCGGCTACACCGTGGAAACCTCCACGCCCACGCGTCCGGTGGGCAGCAACCAAGGACTGTCCTTCGCCGTGACCTGCTTCGAT
>JALEII010000088.1 GCA_022770345.1 Clostridiales bacterium
CAGGACAAGCATCGCCGCCACTGCGGCCCAGCGCCGGGTCGGCGGCAGAATTCCGGGTCGCTCCCTGATCTTCGGAGTGGGCAGAGACAGGACCTTCGGTTCCTTCACGGGCTCCGTCTTTCGGGCCTCTTTCTCCATGGCCGAAGCCCGGGCAGCCTGATATTCCTGCACGGCTTGTGCCAGCAATTCGTCTTTGTTCATATGAGCCCCTCCTCATGGCAGAGTTCGTAGAATTTTTGAATCGCCCGCTGCAAACGCTTTGCCGCTGCAGCCTCTGAGATGCCCAGCATTCCCGCAATTTCCCGGAGTTTATAGCCCTGGAGCCGATTCATCAGGATGATGTCCCGCTCCTCCACGGAGAGCTTCGCCAGGCACATACTCAGGGCCGTGCTTGCTTCCGGGTCTGGGGCCACGGCCTCCGGTTCCTTCAACAGCGGGGCAAGCCGCTTTTTTTGCCGATAAATGTCGATGGCTTTCCGTTCACATATAGTAACGGCGTAGCCAAGCGTTTTTGGACATTCATTTTGTGAACTTTTTGTAAACTCTTCACACATGACCGCCAGCGCCTCCTGGACTGCGTCCTCTGCATCCTGCGCATTATGCAGGATTTTGTTGGCTGCCAGGTACATTACCGGCAGAAATTGACTATATTGTTCCGGTAAATGCGGCCTCGATTTACGCCGCCAGAATCGCCACATACCATCACCTGCACCTTCTGGAAATATTGTAACATTTGATGTTCTGAAAATCAAATATTACGTTGAAAATGTTCCCATTCTGAAAAATAATTCCAGAATGGGAACAAATTCTGTGGCATTTATTTTTTTGCCGCTTTCCGCAGCATTTTCTCCAATTCTCCGGCGGCGATGCCCAGGGCGTAGGCTTTCCGCTTCAGCAGGACCACCTTCCGCAGGGGAATGGCCTTATCCAGGTACAACCGCCAGACCCCGGCGGATTGGATGGGGTCTGCCAGGAACGGCTCCGGCACAAAGCCGATGCCCAGGTCACTGCGGACCATGGGCAGAATCTGGCTGGCGGAGGCCAACTCGATGCTTGGCTCCAACGTCAGGTTGTGGCGAAGGAAGAAGGCGCCGTAGAAATCTCGAGTCACGGTCTCGTCCCCCAGGCAGATGATGGGGTAATCCAGCAGGGTCCGGAGGCTGGCGGGGGTCTTGATCTGCTTCCGGTAGACTTCGCCCACCACGGCAACCTCCTGAATGTCCATCAGGTCTGTCTGCTCCATCCCGGCGGGGACGGTGACGGGGGTGGTGACTACGGCGAAATCCACCAGCCCGCCCTGCAAGGCGGCCACGCCTTGGGGGGAGGTGTGGCTGGAAAGTCGCAGGTGGACCCCCGGATGCTGTTCCCGGAAGGCCTTCAGCACCGGCAGCAGGAAGGTATGCAGGGCCACCTCGCTGGCGCCGATGGACACCACGCCTCCCTCCAGGCTCCGCTCCAGAGAAAGCTCCCGTTCAGCGGTTTGAAACTGCTCGAAAGCCGCCGAAACATGGGCGAACAGCCGCTCTCCCTCCGAAGTCAGGGCTACGCCCCGCTTGGACCGGGTGAACAGGGGGCAGCCCAGCCCGGTCTCCAGATTGGAGATGATGCGGGTCACGTTGGGCTGATTGGTCATCAACGCCGCTGCCGCACGGGTGAAGCTGCCGTGAATGGCGGCAAAATAAAAGACCCGGTAATAGTCATAGCTGATGTTCATGGGGAAACCTCCGTCATATCAAACTTGTATGGATAACATTATAAAGATATATTTTACAGATTGCAACCCCTGCCGTATAATAGGCAAGGATTTTGACGAGAAGGGATGAAAAAAGATGGATACTTACGGAGAATTGCTGATGATGCTGGCATTTCTTCTGGCGGTGGGCATGATCCTTTACCGGTTCTGGACCTGCAGGGGTCAGGCCACGGCAGCGGACCGCATTTGCGCCGTGGCCCTGGGCTGCGGATTTCTGGCGGGAGGCATTGAAAAGATGATTCATTCTCAGGTGAACTTCCTGCTTTCCCTGTACGCCCTGGGGGCGCTGCTTTCCTACACGGCAGTGCTGTGCACCATTCCGATGAAGGAGGAAAAGGGTAATGAATAAAGACTTGACCGTGGGGAACCCCCAAAAGGTCCTCTGGCAATTCTGCCTGCCCCTGTTCGGCAGCATTATTTTCCAGCAGCTTTATAATATTGCGGACAGCTTTGTGGCCGGTCAGTTCATTGGCGAGACGGCTTTGGCGGCGGTGGGCAACAGCTATGAGGTGACGCTTATCTTCATCGCCTTTGCCTTCGGCTGCAACATCGGCTGTTCGGTCATCGTGTCCCAGTTGTTCGGTGCCAAGCAATACCGGGATGTCAAGACGGCCGTTTCCACGACCCTCATTGCCAGCGGTGTGCTGTGCGCCATTTTGATGTTGGTGGGCTGTTTCTGCTGTGAGTCCCTGCTGCGGCTCATCAACACTCCGGACAACGTGATGGCCGACTCCAAGCTGTACCTGGATATTTACATTCTGGGCTTGCCCTTTGTGTTTTATTATAATGTGGCCACGGGCATTTTCTCCGCCCTGGGCGACTCCAAGACCCCCTTCTATTTCCTGGCAGCATCTTCTCTGAGCAATATCGCCGTGGATATTCTATTTGTGACGGCCTTTGGCATGAAGGTGGACGGCGTGGCTTGGGCTACGTTCCTGTGCCAGGGCGTCAGCTGTGTGCTGGCCATTTTGGTGGTGTTCCGGCACCTGCGGAAGGTGGAGACCAAGGAAAAAGCACCCCTGTTCTCCTTCAAGCTGCTGGGTCGCATCAGCGTGGTGGCGATTCCCAGCATTTTGCAGCAGACCTTTGTGTCCGTGGGCAATATCCTCATTCAGGGTGTTATCAATACCTTCGGTTCCAGTGTCATGGCCGGTTATTCCGCCTCTGTGAAGCTGAACAATCTGGTCATTACCTCCTACAATACCCTGGGCAACGGCATTTCCAACTACGCCGCTCAGAATTTGGGTGCAGGGAAAATTGACCGCATCAAGCAAGGCTTCAAGGCCGGTGTCCGGCTGGTGTGGGCGCTGACGGTACCGCTGTTCCTGCTGTACTTCTTTGCAGGCAAGCCTCTGATGGGTATTTTCCTGAACAACCCCAGTGCAGAGGCCATGAATTCCGGCCTGATCTTCCTGAAAATCGTGGCTCCATTTTATTTCTTCGTGTCTGCCAAGATCGTGGCCGACGGTATCCTCCGGGGTGTCGGGCGGATGACCCCCTTCATGATTTCCACATTCACGGACTTGGTGCTGCGGGTGGGCCTGGCAAATATCCTTTCTGCTACGGCCCTGGGCTCCACGGGTATCTGGTGCTCCTGGCCCATTGGTTGGGTGCTGGGCTGCGGCATTTCTATGACCTTCTATTTCACCACCCCTTGGAAGCGGATGCGGACGGCCATGCCGGAGCTTACCGAGGACAGTCTGAAAGGCAAATAAAGTCGGATCCTCCGGAAAGAACTTTCCGGAGGATTTTTGTATGCGTTCGGGAGAGCATTGCCATTGACCCAGGAGAGGGGGTATGATATAATCGCCTTACAAAGGGGGGACGTATATGGCCACCAGTGAGAATTTCCTGTGCTATGTGCTGGAAAATATCCCGGACCGGTGGGTGGTCCGTAGCCGGAAAATGTTTGGGGAGTATATGATCTACCTGAATGACAAGCCGGTGCTGCTGATTTGCGACAACACGGTCTTTTCGAAGAAGCTGCCGGAGCTGGAGGACCTGTGCGCCGACTGTCCGGAGAGCCTGCCCTACGAGGGAACCAAGGTCCACTGGATTCTGGATCCGGAGGACCGGGAGCGGTTCCCGGCAGTGCTGGACATTCTGGAGCAAATCACGCCTCAGCCCAAAAAACGGAAAAATCGGAGGGATAAGTATGCCTGCATGGCTCAAAGACGCAATTTTCTATGAAATTTACCCCCAATCCTTTCAGGACACCAATGCCGACGGCATCGGCGATATTCCCGGCATCATCCATCGCCTGGACTACATCCGGGAGTTGGGCTGCAACGCCCTGTGGCTGAACCCCTGCTTCGCCTCGCCTTTCCTGGACGCAGGCTACGACGTGGCGGATTATTACACGGTAGCCCCCCGGTACGGCACCAACGAGGACCTGAAAAACCTTTTTGCCGAGGCCCACAAGCGGGGAATGCATGTTCTGCTGGACCTGGTCCCCGGACACACGGCGGCGGAGCATCCCTGGTTCCGGGAGTCCTGCAAGGCGGAAAAGAACCCCTATACGGACCGCTATGTCTGGACCGATGAGGTCTGGCGCATTCCGGAGGGTATGAACACCATCCGTGGCTTCTCCGAGCGGGACGGAGCCTGCGTGGTGAACTTCTTCTCCCATCAGCCTGCCCTGAATTACGGCTTTTTGAACCCTGCGGAAAGCTGGCAGCAAAGCATGGACGCCCCCGGACCCCAGGCCACTCTGGCGGAAATGAAGAACGTCATGGCCTTCTGGCTATCCATGGGCTGTGACGGCTTCCGGGTGGACATGGCCGGGTCCCTGGTGAAGAACGACCCGGAGCAGGAGGGAACCATTGCTCTGTGGCGGCAGGTCTTTGCCTGGCTGGAAAAGGCCTTCCCGGAGGCGGCCATGGTTTCCGAATGGGGCGAGCCGGACCGGTCTCTGCGGGCGGGGTTCCACATGGACTTCCTGCTGCATTTCGGCCCTTCTCATTATAATGATTTGTTCCGCTGCGACAATGCCTTTTTTGCCGGAAACGGTGATGCTTCCGCCTTTGTGAAGGCCTACGAGGCCACCCGGGCCAAGGCGGAACAGGGCCTCATCTGCATCCCCTCCGGGAATCACGATATGCAGCGGCTTACCACCCATCTGCCGGAGGACGGCGTGCGGATAGCCTTTGCCTTTCTGCTGTCCATGCCCGGCGCACCTTTCCTGTACTACGGTGACGAGATCGGAATGCGGTATCTCTGGGACCTGCCCTCCAAGGAGGGCGGCTATTCCCGCACCGGTGCCCGGACCCCCATGCAGTGGGGCCGGACTGCGAATGCCGGATTCAGTTCCGCCGCCCCGGAGAAGCTCTATCTGCCCATCGACCCGGCAGGGGACCGGCCCACGGTGGAAGCGCAGATGACAGACCCGGATTCTCTGTACCAGGAGGTCCGGCACCTGATTGAAGTGCGACGGGCGAACCCGGCTCTGGGCAATTTGGGGAGGCTGCGCTTCGTCTATGCTCCGGAGAAAGCTTGTCCACTGGTGTATCTGCGGGAAGCGGAAGGGGAGCGGGTGCTGGTCATCCTGAACCCCTCGGAAACGGCCGGGACCTTCCCTTGGACGGAGGGCCTGGGCGAACGGATCTACGGCCAGGGCGGTGCAGCATCCGTCGAGAACGGCACCGTCACCGTTCCGGCCAAATCCGCATCCTTCTATCGGGTATAAAAAACCAAGGCCGCCGGAAACCCGGCGGCCTTTTGACGGAATGGTTCAGGAATCTCGCTTCCCGGTCAGGACAATGCCCACCAGGGAGCCGAGGAACAGAAACGGTGCGGCCCGGACGAACACATATTCCACCAGGTGGAAGGTCGCTCCGAAAACGGCGGTTTCCGGGTCCGAGTAGTCCCAGCCCAGGTACGGACTGCCCAGCAGGGCCAGCAGGACGAACAGGACCACCGTCAGGATACACACGGCCATCAGCAGTCCCCGGAGGAACCGCCGTTCGGCGGTTTTCTTCCGGGCCAGCTGCAAGTTAATGACTTCCAGTTTCTCGGAAATGGCTTTCAGGTCGTCGGATTCCGCCGGGGCCAGGGTCTGGCCTAGCAGGGTGCTGACGGGGGTGTCCAGCACCTGAGAAAGGGCGATGAGCATATCCGCATCCGGCACCGACAGGCCGTTTTCCCACTTGGACACGGTCTGCCGGACCACGTTCAGTTTCACGGCCAGTTCCTCCTGAGAAAGTCCCTTGGACTTGCGCAGATTTTTGATGTTTTCATTCAGCATGGTCAAAACCTCCTTGCGATGGCCCTATCATAAGGCAAACCGGGCCGTTGCCGCAAGCAACGCAGAGTAACATCTGCGTTCAAAAGCATTTTTGGAGGGGCGGCTGGGTGTGGCGGCTGCAATTTATGCGTTTACTTCCGGTGGGCGAGATTCCGCCCGATGGATCAGGGGAAGAAGCGTATTACCCAGACAAATCAGGTTCAGGAGCGAAACGATCAGTCCAATATAGAATACGGCAGGAGTGAAAGATTTATAATAGACCCACGCACACAGGTCCCCGATGAGTTTTGTGGAGGAAATGGCGATGGGCGGGATGCCGAGGATATGATGGCGAAGGTTATAAAAAATAATGAGAACGTATGTAAGACTCCAAAAGAAGGCTTGCAGAACGTCAAAATCGATTTTCATTAGCATTGCTCCTGTCTGAAAGATTTATAAAAATAAGACCGCCGAAGTTCCGGCGGCCTTATTTTTACGAAAATCTTAGCCCTCAAAGTCGGCTTCGTCGGCGGTGACGGCAGTGTCATCGGCGGGAGCGGCTTCCTCGGCAGGGGCGGCAGACTCGGAAGCAGTCCCGGTTTCCTCGGCGCTCGCCTCGGCAGTTTCGGTCTCCTCAGCGGCAGTTTCCTCCGCGTCCTCTTCCTCCGGATCGAAGGCGGCGGACATGGTGCAGTAGCAGCTGCAGCCACTGGTCAGCTTGCTCCACAGCTTCTTGGCCCGGCTCACGATCTCCTCGCCATAGGTGGCGACCACGTACACGGCACCGGCAGCAGCGGCCAGTGCCACGGCAATTTTCACGATGGCTTTGAATACTTTCATTGCAGAAACCCTCCGTTTTTCTTTTTTGAATTCCTTACCAGTATAACCGGATTCCACCAAAAAATCAACTGAAATTTTTGTGAATGTACGGCCCTTACACATAGCCGTACATTCCGCGGACGCTGACCTCCCCGGAATTGACTGTGCCAACGGTGCCGTCGGTGAAGGCAACCACCAAGGCCCCATCGGAATCGATGTCCAGAGCCTTACCGTACCGCTTTTCTTCCCCCTGGAGCAGCACGATGTCCTGTCCCAGGGTGATGCAGTCCCTCCGGTAAGCATCCAGAATGGCGGCTTTGTCGGACAGGAGATTCTGGTCCATCTCATAGAGTCGCCGGACCATGGCGGCGGCCAGCTTGTTCCGGTCGATGGGTCCACCCGTGACCATGTGCAGGGAACCGGCCATTTCCTGAAGTTCCTCCGGGAAATCCGACAATTCCTGACGGCAGTTGACCCCGATGCCGATGACCGCATAGTTTACGCAGCCGCTTTCTGCTTCCAGGCTCAGCTCTGTGAGAATGCCGGTCAGCTTCCGCTTGCCGGACACCAGGTCGTTGGTCCATTTGATACCGGGTCGGAACCCGGCGGCATCCTCGATGGCCTGGACCATGGCCTCAGCCACGGCGCAGGTCAGGTGCATCAGATCTTCCGGGCGGCACTGGGGCCGCAGCAGGGCAGAAAGATAGATTCCCATATTGGGCGGGGAAGCAAAGCTGCGGCCCCGGCGGCCCCGGCCACCGGTCTGGTGGTCGGCAATGAGCACGCTGCCGTGGGGGGCACCCTGGGAGGCGGAGAGCTTCAGACGGGTGTTGGTGGAATCAACATCCTCCTGAAACCGGATCAGATCTCGCCAGGGATGGTATTTGGGCAGATTGGCCCGAATTTCCGAAAGGCACAGCCGGGCCGTGGCCTCCGAGAGCCGATAGCCCCGGTTGGGCACGGACTCAATGGCGTAGCCTTCCTCTTTTAATTTTTGCATGACCTTCCACACTGCCGCACGGGAGACTCCCAGCCGGGCGCTGATGGTCTCCCCGGAGAGAAAATCCCCCTCCGAGCGGAGCATTTCCAAGATTTTTTCTTTCATCAGTCAATATCCCGAACGACTTCCTCCGGAGGATTGTCCAGCATCTCCGGATGGAGAATGATGCGTTTATAGTGCTTGAAGAAGGCGGCATAATAGAAGCCGTCTACGATGCGCTCGTCCATGCAGAATTTGAAGTCGATGTACTTTTTCTGGACTACGGTGCCGTCCTCCTGGACCTCCAGGGACCGACGCTTGCAGCCGAAGGAGCCGAACACCGGCAGGTTGCCGAAGTCATAGAGGTGATGGTAAATGGGCGGGATGCCCAGAGAACCCATGGAGGTGAAGAACACGCTGCCGTGGAAGGGGCTGACCTCCAGCAGAAACTGGGGCAGCATCCCGAAGTAATCCAGGGTCCGCAGGAGCCAGACAGTGAATTTCAGAAATACGCCGGGAATGAGGGTCAGAACGTGGGCGGTGTTGTCAAAATTGGAGTCCAGAGGGGTATTCTTGACCTCCTCGATTTTGACATTCACCTTGTTGTACACGTCCATGGCCGTATCCTTGGGGGACAGGTGGACCTTGATAACCGTATCCGGGGAGTCGGAACTCATTTCCTTCTTGATGGTCATGCAGAACTGTATGTCGTCTCCGTGCGTGTAGACCTTCTGCCCGGCCAGGAACCGGTTCAGGCCGGGATACCGGGCCAGAGCCCGGACATAAGCGGCCAGCAGGACGTGCATGACGCCGAAGTTGGTGTAGCCCTCCCGGCGCTTCTGGCGCACGTAGCGTTCAATGTGGGAAAGCTCAAAGGAATCGGTAAAGTAGTTGGTGGAGGTGTTCCGGGTGACCATAATATAGGGGGACACCTGGGCCATGGGAGGCAGGCTGCGGACCCGGCGGCCGTCGGTCCGGTCGCCCCATGTGGGATGGTACTCATCCACCGGATGGACCCGCAGAGCCAGGCACTGCAGCAGACAGCCGAAGAAGGCCAGAGCATCCGGCAGCATTACCAGATCGGTCTCCGGACGGCCGTCCGTCAGCACCTCCCGGTGCAGGTAAGCCATGGCTCCCAGAGGCAGGGCGAACATCAGCGGCAGCAGCCAGATATGACGGACCACCCCGGAAGTAATTTGCGTATAAAGCACGCAGAAGAACAGAATGGCTACCCAATAAAGGCCCACCACGATCCACTGAATGGACTGGAAGGGATAATGGGTCACACTGATGCCGAAATACAGGCCCAGCATCCAGATGGGAATGGCGGTCTTGTAGAACCGCTCCTTGCCGTCCAGCAGGACGATGAGGGCATAGAGCAGGGTGGCTGCCACAGGCAGAAGGATTTGGCTCCACACGTTTTGCGGTTCTCCGGTCCCTTTCACACCGGAGAGCGCAATGCGGGCCACTGCCGAGCCGACCATGCACACGGCCATCAACCAGGTCAACCCGTTTTTCCGGTTGACGTAGAGATGATTTCTTTTTTCCATAACGACATCATTATACCAAATCTCCCACGGTTATGCAACGAAAAAATCCCGCCGGGGCAGCCCGGCGGGTAAAGAAAGCGTAAAAGTCGATTATTTCAGGGCTAGACATCGTCCACCCGCTCGCCCGGCACGTGATAGCCGTTGTGGGCTGGCTCAAAGGCGATGGGTTGGAACTTGCGCATGTCCGGCTTGCCGTTGGCGCCGTATGTGCCGATGATGAGCACCGGCAGGGGATGGAACCAGGGATGAACACCGAATGATTTTCTCATAATTCAAAACCCTTTGCAGTTTATTTGACTTTTTCCACCATGGCGCGGATGTGTGCCGGGGTGGTGCCGCAGCAGCCCCCCAAAATGGATGCGCCCATGGCACGGCAGTCCGCCTGAATGGCGGCAAAATCGGCCGGGGACATGGCATATTCCGGGATGCCCGCCGGGGAAATTACCGGCATACCGGCGTTGGGTTTGCAGACCAGGGGCGCGTCGGTGAACCGGCGCAGCTTGCTCACAAGGCCCGGCAGACTGAAATCCGCATTGACGCAGTTGAAGCCTACGGCGGCGGCTCCCGCATGGGCCAGCTCCGCAAGAATGGGTCCGGCCTCCCGGCCGGAGAACAGGGAGCCGTCGGACTGCATGGTGAAAGTGTACAGCACCGCTCCGGCCCCTTCCAACTCGGCGGCAGTCAGGATGGCTTCCGCCTCCGTGGGGTACATCAGGGTCTCCGCCGCCAGCAGGTCTGCCCCGCCGTCCAGCAGGCCGTGAATCTGCCGCCGGTAGTTTTCCACCAGCTCGTCAAAATTGGCCTCATCAAAGCTGTCCATGTACACGGCCAGAGTGGTCAGGTTTCCGGCCACCAAGGCCCCCTCGGCGGCGCTGCGGGTCAGAGCCACCAGAGCCGCATTGACGGCTTCCGTCTGCTTGGCCAGATGCACCCGTTCCAGGGCGATGGGCTGGGCCTGAAATGTTGGGGCATAGAGGATGTCGCTGCCTGCCTCCCGGTAGGCCCGCTGCAGGGTCCGGAGGGCTTCCGGGTTGTTCAGCACCCATTCCTCCGTGCAGCAGCCCCGGGGCATCCCGGCTTTTATCAGATTGGAGCCGGTGGCTCCGTCGAGAATGAGGGGACCGGCGGCGAGTTTGGCTTGTAATTCCTGGGCGGTGAGCATGATGGGTTCCTCCAAAAGTTCATTGCCTCCATTATATCGTAAGCATGCGAAAAATGCAAGGTCCATTGACGAACGGCCCGGAATCTGCTAGAATAGAAACATCTTTTCCCATGAAGGAGCGAAAGAACATGAAAAAGACTGTTTTGCGGGAATATGCCCGCCTCATTGTCCGGATGGGCGTCAACGTCCAGAAGGGTCAGGACGTGGTTGTTTACGCCGACCTGGATCAGCCGGAATTTGTTGCCATGGTGGTGGAGGAGGCCTATAAGGCCAAGGCACGGGAAGTGACCGTCGAGTGGAACTACCCGGCGCTTACCAAGTACCATGTGCGTTACCAGAGCCTCAAGACCCTGTCCACCGTGGAGGATTGGCAGATCGAGAAGCGGAAGCACCAGGTGGAGACCCTGCCCTGCCGCATCCACCTTATCTCCGACGACCCGGATGGCCTGAAGGGCATCAATATGGCGAAAATGGCGAAGGCGAGACAGAACCGCTATCCCATTCTCAAGCCCTATGCCGATCAGATGGAGAACCGGCAGCAGTGGTGCATCGCTGCCGTGCCCGGTCTGGCCTGGGCCAAGAAGGTGTTTCCCGGCGTGCGTGGCTCCCAGGCTATGGAGAAGCTGTGGGAGGCCATTCTCTCCACGTCCCGGGTCAACGGCGATGCCGTGCAGGCCTGGAAGGACCACGACCAGGATCTGATGAACCGGTGCGCTTACCTGAATGATCTGGGCATTGCTTCCCTACACTATACCGCTGCGAACGGCACGGATCTGACCGTGGGCATGATCAAAGAGGCCCGGTTCTGCGGCGGCGGGGAGACCAACCGGCAGGGAATCTTTTTCAACCCCAACATCCCCACGGAGGAGTGCTTTATTTCTCCCATGCGGGGTCAGGCTGATGGCATCGTCTATGCTACCAAGCCCCTTTCCTATCAGGGCCAGTTGATCGAGGGCTTCTCCGTGCGCTTTGAGGGCGGCAAGGCCGTAGAGGTCCATGCAGAGAAGGGGGAGGAGCTTCTCAAGCAGATGATCTCCATGGACGAGGGTGCCTGCTATCTGGGCGAGTGCGCGCTGGTCCCCCAGAAGAGCCCCATTGCCGAAAGCGGCCTGCTGTTCTACAACACGCTCTTTGACGAGAACGCCGCCTGCCATCTGGCTCTGGGTATGGGCTTTGCGGACACCATCGACGATTTCCAGAACAAGACCCTGGACGAGTGCCGTCGGCTGGGCATCAACGAATCCATGATTCACGAGGACTTTATGATCGGCTGCGACACCATGGACATCACCGCCACCACCTGGGACGGCCGGGAAGTGCCGGTGTTCCGTCAGGGCAACTGGGCTTTTTAAGGGAATTTTCGGAAATTTTCAAAAAAGGGCTTGCATTTCCGGTCCGGATATGATACTATATCCGGGCGATTCAAGATTGCTGGGGCTTTGCGCCCTTTTACTAAGCAGAAAGAGGTGAACAAGATGAAGGAAGGTATCCATCCCAACTACGAACAGACCACCATTCGCTGTGCCTGTGGCAACGTCTTCACGACCGGTTCCACTAAGAAGGACATTCGCGTTGAAATCTGCTCCAAGTGCCACCCTTTCTATACCGGTAAGCAGAAGCTTGTCGATACCGGTGGACGGGTTGATCGGTTCAACAAGCGTTTCGGCCTGAAGTAAGCCAAAGTCCGCACTGCGTTGATGTGGTGCGGACTTTTTTTATCTTTTTTCGGAAAATGCCCGAAGTCAGGAGGGTTTTATGGAAGAAACCAATGAAAAAAAACAGGAGCGGGCGGTGCTGGTGGGCCTGAACGCCGACTGCTTCACCGTTGCCCAGACCGCCACGGAGGAGACTCTGGACGAACTGGAAGCGCTTCTGGAAACGGCCGGGGGGTTCTGCACCGGCAAAGTGCTGCAAAACCGCCATACTCCCGATTCTCACAGCTTCATCGGCGAGGGCAAGGCCCAGGAAGTGAAAATGCTGGTGGAGTTCACCCAGTCCACCATGGTGGTATTTGACAATGAGCTTTCCCCGGGCAATATCCGTGCCCTGGAGGAAATTATCGGCGTGACGGTGCTGGACCGGAGCGCTTTGATTCTGGATATTTTTGCCCAACGGGCCAAAACGAGGGAAGGCCGACTGCAGGTGGAGCTGGCACAGTACCAGTATTTGCTGCCCCGGCTTTCCGGCATGGGCAAAAGTCTCAGCCGTCAGGGCGGCGGCATCGGCACCCGCGGCCCCGGCGAGACCAAGCTGGAATCGGACCGGCGGCACATCCGGGAGCGCATTACCCGGCTTCAGTCGGAGCTGGACCAGGTCCGCCAGGTCCGCAGCGTTCAGCGGGAGCGGCGGCAGAAAAATTCCGTGCCGGTGGTGGCCTTGGTGGGCTATACCAATGCCGGAAAATCCACCCTTCTGAATCAGCTGACCGGGGCGGACATCCCTGCCAATAATCGTCTTTTCGACACCCTGGACACCACCTCCCGGCAATTGCACGTGTCGGACAACCTGGACGTGATTTTGTCCGATACCGTGGGATTTATTGCAAAATTGCCCCACCATCTGGTGGACGCCTTCCGGGCCACCCTGGAGGAACTGGAATATGCGGACCTGCTTATTCACGTCATTGATTCGGCAGACCCCCACCGGGCGGAACACATGGCTGTGGTGGAGCAACTGATCGCCAAGCTGGCCAAGCCGGGGACCCCGGTGATCGAGTGCTATAATAAGGCCGATCTGGTTCCCGCCACGGACATCCCTATCGGGGAGAACCGGGTCCGCATTTCCGCCAAAAGCGGAGCGGGCATGGAGGAACTGCTGACGGCCATTGAAAATGCCCTGGGCCACAGCCGCCATCATGTGCTGCTGACTGTTCCCTACGCTCAGGGCGGCCTGGTCCAGACACTCCATGACGGGGCGCAGGTGAAAAACGTGGAATACGGCGGAGACGGCATCCGGCTGGAGGCGGTGCTGGACCCAATTCTCTATGGCCGCCTGCGGGAATTCATCACGAAGGAGTGGTGAGGTTTGGAGGAGTATCTGGTGCCCACCGGCTTCGGTGAGGACGAATTTGTAGAGAAGAAATCCCGGTTTATCGGCCGGGTCTGGCCTGCGGACACGGAGGCGGAGGCCCTTTCCCATATTGAGGAAATGCGAAAGCAGCATTATGATGCCACCCACAACTGCTGGGCCTATATCATCCGGGACGGGGCCACCCGCTTCTCCGACGACGGGGAGCCGGGAGGCACCGCCGGGATGCCCATGGTTCAGGTGCTGCAAAAAGAGGGCCTATTTAACATCGTGTGCGTTGTGACCCGGTACTTTGGCGGCACGCTGCTGGGGGCCGGGGGACTGGTCCGGGCCTATACGAAGGGGGCTAAAATCGCCGTAGATGCCGCCGGAAAATCCATGAAACGGGTTTGGACGGCGTTGTACATTCCCTGCCCTTATCCCTATTATGAGCGTCTGAAGCTCCTGTGCGAGGATATGGAGGCCGTCATCCGGGACACCCAGTTCACTGCCGAAGTGGAGCTGGAAGTGCTGGTGGCGGCGGGTAAATGCAAGGAGTTTCAGGAGAAACTCACGGATATGACTGCCGGGACCGTGGAGACCATGGTGTTGGGCCAGGAATACCGGGCCTTCCCGGTGAAAGATGCGAAAGGAAGCGAACAGCCATGACGGTAAAGGAAGAACTGGAGCGGCAGGAGCATCGGAATCTGAATCCCCTGGCGGCATTTGCCGACGAGAGCAGGGGCCGGCCCCGGCTGGACCCGGAGCGGGAGCAGGACGTGCGGACCTGCTATCAGCGGGATACGGACCGCATCGTCCACAGCAAATCCTTCCGGCGGCTCATGCACAAGACCCAGGTGTTCCTGCGGCCGGAGGGGGACCACTACCGGACCCGCATGACCCACACTTTGGAGGTGGCTCGCATTGCCCGGACCATCACCCGTGCTTTGGGTTTGAACGAGGACCTGTGCGAGGCCATCGCCATGGGCCACGACCTGGGCCACACCCCCTTCGGCCATGCCGGAGAGGCGGCGCTGACCAGATGCCTGGGCAAGCCCTTCCGGCACAACGAACAGAGTCTGCGGGTGGTGGATGTGCTGGAAAACGATGGTGCAGGGCTGAATCTGACCTACGAGGTCCGCATGGGCATCGTGGGCCACACCACCGGCGCACCGCTGCCGGAGACCCTGGAAGGACAGATCGTGCGGAAATCCGACCAGATCGCCTATGTGAACCATGATATTGACGACGCCATCCGGGCGGGCATCCTGACCGATGAGGACATCCCGGACAGCATTTCGGATCTGCTGGGTCACACCCACCGGGAGCGGGTGAACAGCCTGGTGGTGGACTGCATTTTAACGTCCCGGGAGGCCGGGGCCATTCTGCTGACGCCCGAAATGGACCAGGCCCTCAAGGACCTGCGGTCCTTTATGTTCGAGCGGGTCTACCGGAACCCGGTCGCTAAGGGGGAGGAAAGTAAGGCCAAGGAAATGCTCCTGCGGCTTTATGACTATTATTTTACCAATCCCCAGGCCCTGCCGGAGACCTTCCAACCCCAGATGAGCTTTGACGGACTGGAACGGACGGTCTGCGATTACATTGCGGGAATGACGGACAACTACGCCGTGGACAAATATACGGAGATTTTTATTCCCCTGGGTTGGCAAGTCCGGGGATAATGTGCTATAATATAAGTCAAATCGGGAAAAATGCGGAAAGGAGGGACTTGTATGCCGTTTCCGCCTTCCTTTATTGACGAGGTGGTGGCCCGCAACCCCATTGAGGACGTGGTGGGCCAGTATGTGAATCTGAAACGATCCGGGGCGAATCTGTTCGGCCTGTGCCCTTTCCATGGGGAGAAAACGCCGTCCTTTTCCGTGGCCCCGGACAAGGGGATCTATTATTGCTTCGGCTGCCATAAGGGCGGCGGGGTCATCAATTTCCAGATGGAGATTGAGGGCCTCAGCTACGGCGATGCGGTCCGGGCCTTGGCCAAGCGGGCGGGTTTGGAGGTTCCGGAGGACCCCCAGTTCCAGAGCCGCTATAAGCAGCAGGAGCGTCTTTGGGCATTGAGCAAGGAAGCTGCCCGGTATTTCCACAGCAAGCTCTATGCCCAGGAGGGAACCGAGGGCTTATCCTACGCTCAAAAGCGGGGGATGCCCAAGTCAACCCTGACGAAGTTTGGTATCGGATTTGCCCCCAATAGCTGGAACGGCCTGGTGGACGCCATGAAGGCCAAGGGCTATACGGACCAGGAATTGAAGGATGCGGGACTGGTGTCCGAGAAGAACGGACGCATTTACGACCGGTTCCGCAACCGGCTCATGTTTCCCATTATCGATGTCCGGGGCAATGTCATCGGCTTTGGCGGCCGGGTCATGGACAATTCCACGCCGAAATACTTAAATTCCCCGGAGACGATTATTTTTAACAAGCGGAAAAACCTGTTTGCCCTGAATCTGGCCAAGAAAAGCAAGCTGGGGTATCTCATTCTGGTGGAGGGGTATATGGATGCCGTGGCCCTGCATCAGTATGGCTTCGACTGTGCTGTGGCCTCCTTGGGTACCAGCCTGACCCAGGAACATGCCGTGCTGCTGAGCCGGTACACGGAGCAGGTGGTTCTTATCTATGACGGCGACGAAGCCGGGCAGAACGCCACCCGCCGGGCCATCCCCATGCTGGAAGCGGCGGGCATTCAGGTGAAGGTCCTGCGGATGCACGACGCCAAGGACCCGGACGAATATCTGAAAAAGTTCGGAGCGGACAAGTTTAAAATCCTGTTGGAGGAGGCTTCCAATAGGGTGGAATATCAGCTGGGGGCTATCGCCCGGAAGTATCATCTCAATGACGATGAAGAACGCATCCAGTTTCTCCGGGAGGCGGCGGACCTGGTGGCCAGTCTGCCCAGTCCCGTCCAGCGGGAGATCTACGGGGGCCGTGCGGCGGAGACCGCCAAGGTCACCCCGGAGGCCATGAAGTTGGAGGTAGACCGTGCCAGAAAACGCCGGGAAAAGCGGGAAAAAAAGCAGGAAGAACAAAAAATGCTCTCGCCTGCCCAGAATTTGCAGCCCAAAAGCCGGACCATCCGCTATGAGGACATTCGCTCGGCTATGGCCGAGGAGGTTATTCTGGCCAACGTGTTCAAGCAGCCGAGCCTTCTGGACCAGGTGGGCAGCCTGACGGCAGCACAGTTTTCCTGCCCGTTGCTTGGAAGAATTTTCCGGCAGCAGCAGGATCGGTACAAGCAGGGACTGGAAGTGTCTGCCAGCGTACTGGATGGACTGGAAAGCGACGAAATGGCCCACCTTGCGGGCATTTTGCAGCGCAATCAGGGCCCTGTGAACGAGCAGGCCTTTGCCGACTGCGTCCGCACGGTGCTGGAAAGCGACCGGGCAAGAAACACGGTGACGGAACAGGACCTGCTGGCACTGCGGGACAAGATGAAAGAAAAAAAAGGAATGAAATTATGAGCGCTACACCTACCGATACCCCGGAAAAGACCGTGTCCGCCGGAGAGGACGACGTGCGGCAGTATATGCAGGAAATTCGTGCCTATCCGCTTCTGACGGTGGAGGAAGAACGGGCATTGGCCCGCCGCTGCGCCCAGGGCGATGAGGAGGCCATCCGGGCCCTGGTCAACGCCAACCTGCGGCTGGTGGTGTCCATTGCGAAAGAGTATACCGGCCGGGGCGTGCCGTTGATGGACCTGATTCAGGAGGGGAGCATCGGCCTGCTGGCGGCGGCCAAGAAATTTGACTACACCCGGGAGCTGCGGTTTTCCACCTATGCCACCAAATGGATCCGGCAGAGCGTGGGCCGGTGTCTGGCCCAGCACAGCGGGGTCATCCGGGTGCCCACCCACACCGGTGAAAAAATGCGGAAGGTCCTGGCCACCCAGAACCGGCTGGCCCAGGAATTGGAGCGGGCGCCCACGGAGGCGGAAATTGCCGAAAGCACTGGCCTGACGGTAGAGCAGGTCCGGAAACTTCTGGACCTGGTGCCGGAGACCTGTTCGTTGGATGCGCCCACCGGTGAGGACGGGGACACCAGCCTGGGAGGACTCTTGCGGGACAGCACTGTGGAGGCCCCGGAGAAGGAAGTGGTCCGCCAGGAGTTGGAAACCACCATGCAGACCCTTCTGGACCAGTTGCCGGAGCGGCAGCGGAAATTGGTGTCCATGCGCTTCGGTCTGGAGGACGGCGTGTGCCATTCTCTGGACGAAATTGGCAGGGAATTCGGTGTTTCCCGGGAACGGGCCAGGCAAATCGAAGGCCAGGCCATGGAAAAGCTGCGGCAGATGGGCATGAAGCAGGGATTGGAGGATTTTCTGGAATGAGAACACTGGACGTGGATTTTGGGGACAGCTCCTTTGAACTGGCGATTGCACGGCTGAAAGCAGGCGATTCTTTTCCGGCGGGCCGGTTTTTGACCCTGCTGGAAGGGGAGGATGAGGAAGCGGTAGAGGCCGCCTTTGATACTCTGGCCGAGCGGGGTATCCGTTTGGAGCTTTCCGGCATCCCCAAGGCCAGCCCCACCGGTAGCGGCTCTGCCCGGCTCCATTTGGAGGAAAAGCTGGCAAAATCGGAGAATATTGCCGAAGATCTCCCGGAGGAGGACCCCTTGCGGCTCTACTTAGAGGAACTTTCCCAGGCGGAAGGGGACCCCGTGGGAGAAATGCTTCCAAAGGTCGTTGCGTTGGCAAGAGAATATGTGGGCTACGGCGTGCTGCTGACGGACCTTATCCAGGAGGGCAATCTGGCCCTCTGGGAGGCCATGGCTTCGGAAGGAAATGCGGAAGAAGCGGCCCGGCAGGGCATGATCAAGGCCGTGACCATGCAGGCCCGTGCCAACGGCGTGGGCAGCAAAATGCGCCAGGCTTTGGAAAAATACCGTGCGGCGGACGAGCGGCTCCTGGTCCGGCTGGGCCGGACGCCCCTGCTGGAAGAGATCGCCCAGGAAGCGGGGATTTCGCTGGAAGAAGCCTATACGGTTTCCAAAATGTACGAGGATGCCAAGCTGGTGGCCAGCGCCCATAAAAAGCCGGAGAAAAATGACGAGGACGAGGAAAAAGCCGTGGAGGACACGGCCTATTTCCAGATGCGCCAGCGCATCAGTGACCTGCTTTCCAACTTGACACCGGAGGAGCAGAAGCTGCTGACCCTCCGCTTCGGCCTGGAAGGCAGCGGACCCCAAAGCCCGGAGCAGGTGGGTCTTGCCCTGGGCCTGACCGCCGCCGAAGTGGTGGCGGCGGAAGCAAAAGCCCTGGCCAAACTCCGGGGTTAAGTGTAAGGAGAAAAACTATGGCGAAAAAGATTGCAATTGCCATCGATGGCCCCGCCGGTGCCGGGAAAAGCACCATTGCCCGCCGATTGGCAGCGGAACTGGGCTACTGCTATGTGGACACCGGGGCCATTTACCGGACCGTGGCCTACTTCCTGGACCTGCTGGGCATCAGCCCCAAGGACGCCGACGGGGTGGCGCGGTATCTGGATGAGTTGACTGTGAGCATTACCTACGATGAAGAAGGCAAGCAGCACATGATCATGAACGGCATGGACGTGACCGAGGACATCCGCACCCAGGAAATTTCCCAGAAGGCTTCCCTGGTGTCCGCCAATCCGCTGGTCCGGGAAATGCTGTTGGACCTGCAGCGGGACATGGCCAAGGAATACAACGTCATTATGGACGGCCGGGATATCGGCACCGTGGTGTTGCCCCGGGCCAAAGTGAAAATTTTCCTGACCGCTTCTCCCGAGGTCCGGGCCAAGCGCCGGACGGCGGAGCTGGAGGCCAAGGGCCAGACCGCCAATTATGAGAAGGTCCTGAAGGAAATTCAGCAGCGGGACTATCAGGATTCCCACCGGGCCATCGCCCCCCTGAAGCAGGCGAAGGATGCGGTAAAGGTGGATACCTCCGAGTTGGACATTGACGGCGTGGTGGCGACCATCCGGAAGATCGTGGAAGGAAAGATCGGACAATGAGTGTCACCGTGGCCAAAAGTGCCGGGTTCTGCTTCGGCGTGAACCGGGCGGTGGAATTGGTGGAGCAGGCGGCGGCCCGGGGCGGGACTGTGGTCACGCTGGGCCCCATCATCCACAACCACCATGCGGTGGCTCACTTTGAAGCGATGGGGGTCCACGTGATCGATACCCCGGAGGAAGCCCCGGAGGGGTCCACCGTGGTTATCCGGTCCCACGGGGTGGGCCGTGAGGTGTACCGGCGGCTGGAAAAAAGGAACGTGACCATCGTGGATGCCACCTGTCCCTTCGTCAAGCGCATCCACAACATCGTGGCCCAAGCCGAGGAGGAAGGGCGGCTGCCCGTCATCATCGGCACCCGCTCCCACCCGGAGGTGGAGGGCATTGCCGGGTGGTGCAGCCGCTGCGTCATCCTTGAAAGCCCGGAAGAATTGAAGAATTGGGTCAAAAACGAACGAATTTCCCCTGAATTGCCGATTTGCATGGTTTCTCAGACCACCTCCACAGAATCTTTGTGGAAAAAATGTCTTCAAATCGGAAAAAAAGAGTTTACTAACCTGAAAAAATTTGATACAATATGCAGAGCAACAGAATACCGGCAGAGCGAAGCAGCAACATTGAGTTCCGCTTGTCAGGCCATGGTCGTAGTAGGTGACATCCACAGTTCCAACACAGGCCGCCTCGCAATGATCTGCCGGGAACATTGTGATCGTGTGATTGCGGTGGACAACGCAGAAGAGTTGTCTCCGGAGAGCTTTTGCAATGTGACGGTTGTTGGAATCACGGCTGGTGCGTCCACACCGGCGTGGATTATAAAGGAGGTCAACAAGACTATGGGCGAGATCGTAAACAATGTTGAGGCTGGGCAGGAGGAAACTTTTGCCGAACTGCTGGAGCAGGGCATCAAGACTTTAAATACAGGTGATAAGGTTACCGGCATCGTCACCGGTATCAACAACACCGAGGTACAGGTGGACCTGGGTGCCAAGCACGCAGGCTACATCCCCTACAACGAAGTCAGTGCCGATCCTTCCGTGAAGCCGGAGGATATCCTGCACGTGGGTGACGAAATTGAGGTGTTCGTGGTTCGTGTGAACGATCAGGAGGGCACCGTGCAGCTTTCCAGAAAGAAGCTGGAAGGCATGAAGGTCTGGGACGACATGGCCGCTCTGTGCGAGAGCAAGGAAAATGTCGAGGCTCCCATCACCGAAGAGAACAAGGGTGGCCTGGTGGCCAACTATAAGGGCATCCGGGTGTTTATCCCCGCTTCCCAGTCCGGCATTGCCAAGGGCGGCGACATGGCCGGTATGGTCGGCAAGACTGTGAAGATGAAGATCACCGAGGTGAACCGTGCTCGCCGTCGTGTGATCGGCTCCATCCGTGCCGCTTCCTCCGAGGAGCGGAAGGCCAACCAAGAGAAGATCTGGAGCGAGATGGCTGTGGGCAACAAGTACCACGGCACCGTCAAGTCCTTGACCTCTTACGGCGCTTTCGTGGATATCGGCGGTGTGGACGGTATGGTCCATGTGTCCCAGCTGAGCTGGAACCGCATCAAGACCCCTGCCGACGTGGTGAAGGTCGGCGACGAAATCGACGTGCATGTCATCGCTTTCGATCCTGAGAAGCACAAGATTTCCCTGGGCTACCGTACCGACGAGACCAACCCCTGGACCCTGTTCCTGAACGAGTACCATGTGGGCGACGTGGTGGATGCCAAGGTCGTGAAGCTGATGACCTTCGGCGCTTTTGCTGAAATCGTCCCCGGCGTGGACGGCCTCATCCACATCTCCCAGCTGGCCGACCATCGGGTGAATAAGCCTGAGGATGTGGTCTCCGAGGGCCAGATCGTCCGGGTGAAGATCACCGATATCGACACCGAGGGCAAGCGCATTTCCCTGTCTATCCGTGCAGCCATGGACGACGCCGAATAATCAAAACCCTAAGATACCGGGGCCGACCTAGTGCCGGCTCCGGTATTTCTATAAAAGGAGGAACCTCTTATGGTCAAGCATATCGTCATTTACAGCCTGAAGAACGGCGTGGACAAGGATACCGCCGTGAAAACCATCGCTTCTCTGCTGGAGCCTCTGGTGGGGCAGGTCCCTGGCCTTGAAAAGCTGGAAATTCGTCGGACCTATCAGGGCGGCATGGACTACTGCCTCTACTCCGAGTTTGAGAGCAGGGAGGCCCTGGCAAATTACGCCACGCATCCCCTGCACCTGGCGGCCAAGGAACATTTCTGGACCTGGCTGGATAACCGGGTCTGTGCCGACTACGACTGCTGAGGGAACGCCATGCGTGCCATTGTAACAGTTGTGGGCAAGGATGCCGTGGGCATCATCGCTTCCGTCTGCCAGGCCCTGGCGGGCTATAATGTGAACATCCTGGACATCAGCCAGACGGTTATGCAGGGCTACTTCACCATGATGATGGTGGTGGATGCGGAGAAATGCACTCTGCCGGTAGCCCAGCTGGCCGAGAAAATGGAGCGGAAGGGTACTGAACTGGGATTGCAGATCCATGTGCAGCGGGAAGACATTTTCAATGCCATGCACCGTTTGTAAGGGGGAGCCATGCTGAGACTGGAAGATATTCTGGAAACCAGAGACATGATCGACAAGCGTCATCTGGACATCCGCACCATCACCATGGGCATTTCCCTTCTGGATTGTGCCGACCCGGACGTTACTGTCTGCGCCCGGAAAATTTATGATAAAATCACCCGCCGGGCGGAAAAGCTGGTTTCGGTGGGAGAGGGTATCGAGCGGGAATTCGGCATTCCCATCGTCAATAAGCGCATTTCCGTGACCCCCATGGCCCTCATCGGCGGCAGCTGTCAGGCGGAAAGCTATGTGCCGCTGGCCATCGCCATGGACGAGGCCGCTAAAAAATGCGGCGTGAATTTCATCGGCGGCTTTTCCGCATTGGTCCAGAAGGGCTGTACGGAAGGGGACTGGAAGCTCATCCGGTCCATTCCGGAGGCCATGGCCCGGACGGAGCGGGTCTGCGCCAGTGTGAACGTTGGCTCCACCAAGGCGGGCATCAATATGGACGCCGTGGCGGAAATGGGCCGTATCATCAAGCAGACCGCCGAACTGACCGCCGACAACGACGGCCTGGGCTGTGCCAAGCTGGTGGTGTTCGCCAACGCCGTGGAGGACAACCCCTTCATGGCCGGTGCATTCCACGGGATAGGCGAGCCGGAGTGTGTGCTGAACGTGGGCGTGTCCGGTCCCGGCGTGGTGTACCACGCTTTGCAGAGCGTCAAGGGCCAGCCCTTTGACGTGGTGGCCGAGACGGTGAAAAAGACCGCCTTCCGCATTACCCGCATGGGCCAGATCGTGGGCCAGGAAGCTTCCCGGCGGCTGAACGTGCCCTTTGGAATCGTAGACCTGAGCCTGGCCCCAACCCCTGCCATTGGGGACAGCGTGGCCCGTATTCTGGAAGAAATGGGTCTGGAAACCTGCGGTACCCACGGCACCACGGCGGCGCTGGCGCTGCTGAACGACGCGGTGAAGAAGGGCGGCGTCATGGCCAGCAACCATGTGGGCGGCCTGTCCGGTGCCTTTATCCCCGTGTCCGAGGACGAGGGCATGATCGCCGCAGCGGAAAGCGGTGTGCTGAGCCTTTCCAAGCTGGAAGCCATGACCTGCGTCTGCTCCGTGGGTTTGGACATGATCGCCGTGCCGGGGGATACCTCCGCCGAGACTCTGTCCGCAATTATTGCAGACGAAGCGGCCATCGGCATGGTGAACACCAAGACCACCGCCGTCCGCATCATCCCGGCCCCCGGCAAGACCGTGGGCGACCGGGTGGAAATGGGCGGTCTGCTGGGCAGTGCCCCGGTGATGCCGGTCTACGGTGCATCCAGCGCCAACTTCATCGCCCGTGGCGGTCGTATCCCCGCCCCGCTGCAAAGTCTGAAAAATTAAAATTACCCCGGACAAAACACGACCCGCTGGCTGGAAACAGTCAGCGGGTCGAGATTTTTACTCTGTCAGACGCCCAGCAGGGCCTTGGCGAACATGAAGTACACCAGCAGGGAAAGGGCGTCCACGATGGTGGTGATGAAGGGACTGGCCATGACCGCCGGGTCAAAGCCGAATTTCTTGGCGAACAGAGGCAGGGTGCAGCCCACAAATTTCGCCAGAACAACCGTGACGAACAGTGTGAAGCAGACCACTGCGTCCACGGTGACGGTGATATTGGGGTTGTGCATCAGCAGCCCGTCGATGAGCATGATCTTGCCGAAGCACACGGCGGCCAGCACGGCGCCGCAGAGTACGGCGGTCCGCAACTCCCGCCATATAACACGTCCAATGTCCGAGAAGTGGACCTCGCCCAGGCTCAGGGCCCGGATGATGGTGACGGAGGACTGAGAACCGGAGTTGCCGCCGGTGTCCATAAGCATGGGAATGAAGGCGGTCAGGGCTACCTGAGCGGCCAGAGCGTCCTCAAAAGACGTGATGATCATACCGGTGAAGGTGGCGGAGACCATCAGCAAAAGAAGCCAAGGGATACGGTGCTTGAACAGGTCGAACACGGAGCTTTTCAGGTAGGTCTTTTCCGAGGGGGTCATACCACCCATGATCTCGATGTCCTCGGTGAACTCGTCCTCCATGACGTCCATGGCGTCGTCGAAGGTCACGATACCTACCATCCGGTTCTCCCCGTCCACCACGGGCAGGGCCAGGAAGTTGTATTTGCTCAGCATCTGGGCCACCTCTTCCTGATCGGCCATGGTGCTGACGGAGATGATATTGGTGATCATGATGTCCTGAATCAGTTGGTCGTCATCCTCGGCCAGCAGCAGGTCCTTCACCGTGACGATGCCCAGCAGGGTCCGGCCCTGGGTCACGTAACAGGTATAAATGGTCTCCTTATCCACGCCCTGACGGCGGATGCGGAGAATGCTCTCCCCTACGGACATATCCGGCCGCAGGGACACGTACTCTGTGGTCATAATGGACCCGGCGGAGTTCTCCGGATAGCGGAGAATCTGGTTGATACTGGAGCGCATTTCCGGAGTGGCCTGCCGAAGAATTCGCTGGACCACGTTGGCGGGCATTTCCTCCACCAGGTCCGCTGCATCGTCCACATACAGCTCGTCCACGACCTCTTTCAGCTCGTTATCCGAGAAGCCCCGGATCAGGGTCTCCTGGGCGTCCGGATCCATTTCTACAAACGTTTCTGCCGCCAATTCCTTTGGCAGCAGGCGGAACAGCAGCGGGATGCGGTCCTCTTCCAGGTTGGACAGCACCACTGCAATATCGCTGGGGTTCATGGTGGAAAGCACTTCCCGAAGAGCGCTGTACTTTTTTTCATCCAGCATTTTCAACAAAGCTTTTTCCACGATTTCGTATCGTTCTGCCATTTTTCGCTTCCTCCTTATGATAAAATTCGTCTGGAGCAAGCAAACCAAGCCTTAAAAACTCCGCCGCCGTGGGCGAAGCGGTCTACTTCGGCCCGGTATGCTGCCACTACTGCCGCCGTCCACAGCGATCCCTCCTTTTTTGGCTCACAATTATCGCTATTTTACCTTTTTTCGGCGACAATGTCAACCGCGTCGGAGAAAAACTTTTTGGAAAAAGCGGGGAAAAGACTGGGACATTTTGGCATGAAGGAAAAAACGGAGGAGATCTTTTGTGAAAGATGACGAAAATTTTGTTTCCATTTTACGTCTTTGGGGCTTTCCAAATTCCCAAAAATATGATATGTTATCCGTGGGGTTTTCCAGCGATTATTCCCTGTCCCCAGATCGAAGCGGAAAGGAACCTATGTCTATGGATCAAGAGATGCTGCGGGCCTATCAGGAGGGTAGCGCCACCCGTGCCTATGAATTTTTAGGCTGCCACCCGGAGGACCGGGCGGGTGTTCCCGGATTCGTGTTCCGGGTGTGGGCCCCCAATGCACAGGGGGTCAGTGTAGTGGGCGATTTCAATTTCTGGAATGCCGACGACCTGCCTATGGACCGCCTTGGCGGCGGCATCTGGGAGGCCTGGTCCCCCAATCCCAGAGAAGGTGGGGCCTATAAATACCTGGTGCACCACTGGAACGGCCGCCGGGTCTACAAAGCCGATCCGGTGGGCTTCCGAAGCTGCCGGGCACCGGATACCTCCAGCGTCATTACCCGGCTGGACCGGTATCGCTGGCATGACGGCCGCTATTTCCGCCGGACGACACCGCCACTGAATACGCCTATGAACATTTACGAGGTCCATCTGGGCTCCTGGCGGCGGAAGGAGGACGGCTCCTGCTATTCCTACACGGAGCTTGCTCCCATGCTGGCGGAATATGCAAAGAGCATGGGCTACACCCATGTGGAGCTGATGCCCCTGGCAGAGTATCCTTACGACCCCAGCTGGGGCTACCAGGTTACAGGCTTTTATGCCCCCACCTCCCGGTACGGCGCTCCGGAGGAGCTGATGTATCTGGTGGACACCCTCCATCAGGCGGGCATCGGGGTTATTCTCGATTGGGTAGCGGCTCATTTCCCCAAGGATGAATACGGCCTTTACGAATTTGACGGTACGCCCACCTACGAATCCGGCGACCCTATGATGAACGAGTATGCCGGGTGGGGGACACGGGCCTTTGATTACAGCAAGCCGGAGGTCCGAAGCTTCCTCGTCTCCAACGCCGTTTACTGGCTGGAGGTGTTCCATATGGACGGCCTACGGGTGGATGCGGTCAGCGCTATGCTCTATCTGGATTACGGCCGGGAGCAGTACAAGCCCAACCGGCTGGGGGGCAAAGAGAATCTGGATGCCATTGATTTCCTGCGGCAGCTGAACGACGCCTGCTTCTCCGTCCGGGAGAACGTTGTCATGGCGGCAGAGGAGTCCACGGCGTTCCCCTTAGTCACAAGACCGGATTTCGACGGAGGACTGGGCTTCCTGTTCAAGTGGAACATGGGTTGGATGAACGACACCCTGCGCTATTTCCAGCAGGACCCCCTGTACCGGAAATATCAGCATAATTTGCTGACCTTCACCATGAGCTACGCTTTCTCGGAGAATTACATTCTCCCCCTGAGCCACGACGAGGTGGTCTACGGCAAGGGCAGCCTCATGGGCAAAATGCCCGGGGATTATTTCTGGAAATTCGCCAATCTGCGGCTCCTGCGGGGCTATCAGATGGCCCACCCCGGGAAAAAGCTGTCCTTCATGGGCAATGAGTTCGGCCAGTTCACCGAATGGGACTACCGGAAGGAACTGGACTGGATGCTGCTGGGCTACGAAATGCACCAGAAAATGCAGTCCTATACCAGAGAACTCAACCGGTTTTATCTGAATCATACTGCCCTCTGGCAGATCGACGACAGTTGGGACGGCTACCAGTGGATTCAGCCCGACGAACAGGATCTGAGCATCATTGCCTTCCGGCGCATCGACAAGGCCGGGCGGGAATTGCTGGTGATCTGCAACTTCACGCCGGTGCTGCGGGAGGATCTGCGGCTGGGGGTCCCAAAGCCGGGGACCTATGTGCCGGTATTCACTTCCGATGCGGCTAAATTCGGCGGCGGGGGCTA
Source organism: Clostridiales bacterium (assembly GCA_022770345.1). Classification (GTDB taxonomy): domain Bacteria; phylum Bacillota; class Clostridia; order Oscillospirales; family Oscillospiraceae; genus Faecousia. Next base: position 27,004 of record JALEII010000088.1, read on the forward strand.
CGGCTCCGCTCCGACGGAAAGCGAGGAAATCCCATTCCGGGAATATGCGTTGTCTGCTTCTTTCCGGGTGCCGCCCATGTCCATTACGTTTTTCACCTGCCGGGAGGCAGAACAGTAAATTTGTAGCATTCTCCAATTACCGAACATCAAAAGGAGCTGTGAATATGTATTTTCAGAAGAAACGTTGTGTAGCCATGCTGCTGGCCGGCGGCCAGGGCAGCCGGCTGAAAGTGCTGACGGAGAACACCGCCAAACCTGCGGTGCCCTTCGGCGGGAAATATCGTATTATTGACTTCCCGCTGAGCAACTGCGTGAACTCCGGCATCGATACCGTGGGCATCCTGACCCAGTATCAGCCGTTGGAATTGAATGAGTACATCGGCAATGGCATGCCCTGGGGCCTGAACAAGTCCCACTGCTGCGCCCAGGTACTGCCTCCCTACGAGCGGCACGACAAGAAAAGCGGCTGGTACAAGGGCACCGCCAACGCCATTTATCAGAACCTGGCCTTTATCGACCGGTATGACCCGGAGTATGTGCTGGTGCTCTCCGGCGACCATATCTATAAGATGGACTACGCCGCCATGATCGACTATCATGAGCGCACCGGTGCCGACTGCACCATCGCCGTCCGGGATGTGCCTATGGCTGAGGCCAGCCGCTTCGGCATCATGAATACCCGGGAGGACGGGACCATTTACGAGTTCGAAGAGAAGCCCAAGCAGCCCAAGTCCACCAACGCTTCCATGGGCATTTACGTGTTCAAATGGAAGGTGCTGCGGGAGTACCTGATCCGGGACGAGGACGATCCCAACTCCGATAACGACTTCGGCAAGAACATCATCCCCAACCTGCTGAACGATGGCCACAAGCTCATGGCCTATAACTTCCAGGGCTACTGGAAGGACGTGGGGACCATCGACTCCCTGTGGGAGGCCAACATGGACCTGCTGGGCAAGGAGCCCGCCTTCCAGATCCGGGGAGACGAGAAGCGGAAAATTTACGCCCGGAACAATGCCCATCCCTCCAGCTATGTGGACGCCGGTGCGGTTATCCGCAACAGCTTCATCGCTGAGGGCAGCGAGATTTACGGAACGGTTCGCCATTCTATCATCTCCACCGGCTGCAGGATCGGTGCGGGCGCTCTGGTGGAGGACAGTGTTATCATGCCAGGCGTGACCATTGAGCCAAACGCTATTGTCCGCCACGCCATTCTGGGCGAGGACAGCATCATCCACCGGGGGGCCGTGGTGGGCGGCACCTTTGCCAAGAACGAGAAACGGAAAATCAGCGTCACGGCCAAGAGCACGGAAATTGCCGCCAATGACGTCCTGCAGCCCGGCGAGATGCGCTAAGGAGGAAGAGAATCATGTCTGTAATGGGAATTATCATCGCCAACGCCTGCGACGGCTACATGGGCGAACTGACAAATAAGCGCACCATGGCATCCCTGCCCTTCGGCGGCCGGTACCGCCAGATCGATTTCATGCTTTCCAATATGACCACCTCCGGCATCCGCCATATCGGCATCATTTCCCGGAACAATTTTCAGTCCCTGATGGCCCACATCGGTGCCGGCGAGGAATGGGACCTGGAGCTGGGTGAGGGCGGACTGGAATATCTGACCCCCTACTCCCAGGCCGAGAGCGTCACGGCCTTCCGGGGAAAGATGGACTCCCTGTATTCCGTACTTGAATACATGAAGTACGGTGTGCAGGACGATTATGTGGTGCTGGCGGATGCGGGCATTCTGTGCAACATCGACCTGGATGCGGTGCTGGACGATCACATCGCCAGCGGGAAGGACATCACCGTGGTGATGAAGAGCGGTGTGGCCAACGGCAAGAAGATTATCGACCTGGGTGTGAAGCTGGACAAGAACGGTGCCATCGCCGATATGGTCTCCGGCGCTGCGGCCACGGAGGATTACCTTTCCACGCTGTACCTATATGTGGTGTCCAAGGACCTGCTGGTCCGCCACGTCCGAGACGCCATTGCCCACAATCTCTTTTCTTTCGAGCGGGATTTCGTGCTGCGGCTCCATCAGCAGGGGAAGCTCAGCGTGAACGTGTACCCCTTTGAGGGTGTGGCCCTGTTCACCACCTCTGTGCAGGAGTATTTCAAGAGTAACCTGGCCATTCTGGACGAGAAGGTCCGCAACGACCTGTTTGCTGGGAAGCACCCCATTTACACCAAGGTCCGGGACCGGGTCCCCAGCTACTACGGCGAGGATTGCCGGGTGGAGAACTGCACCGTGGCCGACGGCTGCTTCCTGGAGGGCAGCGTGAAGGATTCCGTGCTGTTCCGGCAGGTGTCCATTGCCCGGGGAGCCGTGGTGGAGGACAGCATGATCATGAACGACACGGTGGTGGGCGCTGACTGCTACCTGAAGTGCGTCATTCTGGACAAGAATGTGGTAGTCCGTCCCGGCACCAAGCTCATCGGCACGCCCACCACCCCTGTCATCATCAAGCGGGGTGAAGTGGTATGAGGATTGCCGTTTTCGCCTCCGAGGGCGCACCCTACGCCAAGTCCGGCGGCCTGGGCGACGTGATGGAGGCCCTGCCTGCCGCTTTGTCCCGGATCCCGGGCAACGAAGTGGTGCTGGTGTTGCCCTATTATAAAAAAATCAAGGAAAATCCTGCCTATCCCGTCCGGCAGGTGGCTCAATGCACTGTGAAGCTGGGATGGCGGCGGCAGTACGCCGGGGTCATGGCCCTGCAGGGCCGCAGTGACGGTGTGAAGGTCTATTTCATCGATAACGACTATTATTTCGGTGCCCGTCCCGGCAGCATTTACGGCGACGGAGACGACGGCGAGCGGTTTGCCTACTTCTCCAAGGCTTGTCTGGAAGCCCTGATGGCCATTCACTATATCCCGGACGTGATCCAGTGCAACGACTGGCAGACCGCTCTGGTGCCCACTTTGCTGCGGGCGGTGTACCGGCCGGAATTTCAGGATACCAAGTGTATGTTCACCATCCACAACATCGAATATCAGGGCTGGGCCAACCCGGACTTCTTCGACGATGTGCTGGCTCTGCCTTGGGGCTGGCGCAGCACCCTGGACATGAACCACTGCGTGAACATGATGAAGGGAGCCATCGAGACGGCGGATCTGGTGACTACTGTGTCCGAGACCTATGCCCGGGAACTGATGTACCCCTACTATGCCCACGGCCTGGACGGCATTCTGACGGACGCCGCCTGGAAACTCACGGGTATCACCAACGGAATCGATGTGAACACCTTCAACCCGGCCACCGACCCGGCATTGCCCTGGCATTATGACGCCCAGTCTTTCCGGGTGGGCAAGGCGGACTGCAAGGCTGCCCTGCAGCAAGAGGTGGGTCTGCCGGTGAAGCCGGACGTGCCGATGTTGGTGATGGTGACACGGTTGGCGGGCCATAAGGGATTGGACCTGCTGTGCTACATTGCCCGGAAGCTCCTCTGGGCGGAGGACTGCCAGATGGTGATTTTGGGCACCGGCGAGGACCACTTCGAGCGGTTCTTCAAGGGCCTGCAGGAGGAATTCCCGGACCGGGTGGCGGCACTGATTACGTTCAACCTGGGGCTGGCCTCCCGCATTTACGCCGGTGGCGATATTTATATGATGCCCTCCAAGTCCGAACCTTGCGGTCTGAGCCAGATGAACGCCATGCGCTATGGCACGGTCCCGGTGGTCCATGCCACCGGCGGACTGAAAGATACTGTCCCGCCCGTGGACGAGCATGGAGAAGGCGGCCTGGGCTTCACCTTCCAGAGCTACAACGGGGACGATTTCCTGGGGGCTTTGGAGCGCTGCATCCATCTTTACAAGAAGGAACCGGAGAAATTCCGGGCCCTACAGCAGCGGGACATGGAACAGGATTTCAGCTGGGACAAGCCTGCCCAGCGGTATATGGACCTGTTCCGGGAAATGACGAACCGCTAAAGGCAATTGGAAATATTTTGAAAATTGGGGCGGCTGTCCGCCCCAATTTTTGCGAACAACGGGAGACGGTCATGCGTATTTTATTTGATTCTAAGCAGCTTCTTTACAAGACCCCCTTCGGGACCCTGACCCCCGGCCAGGAATGTACCCTGCACATCCATATCCCCACCTCCGTCCAGACCACCCAGGTCAAGTGCCTGTTGAACGGGGAGGACGGGACCCATGTGCTGGATGCGTCTCTGCATTTCCAGGAAGTCCGGGGAACCTACGATGTCTATGAAGGAACCTTCTCTCTGGACACGCCGGGGCTGTATTTTTATTATTTCTATATCACCACGGCCACCGGCGGCTTCCGGCTTTTCAAGCAGGGAAATGATACCAACATGGAGGCCGGGGACCAGTGGCAGCTCAGCTGCATTCCGGCGGACTTTGAGACCCCGGACTGGGCCAAGGGGGCCATTCTCTATCAGGTGTTTCCCGACCGGTTCTGCAAAGCGGGGGAATGCGACCTGAAGGGGAAATTGGAGCCTTACACGGTCCACGCCAACTGGTCCGAGGAGGTCTGCTGGCAGCCCACGCCGGAGGGCCTGGTGCTGAACAACGACTTTTACGGCGGAAATTTCAAGGGAATTACGTCGAAAATGGACTATCTGGCCTCTCTGGGAGTGGGAATTCTCTATCTGAACCCCATTTCCAAGAGCTTCTCCAGCCACCGTTATGATACCGGCGACTACAAGACCCCGGATCCCATGCTGGGCACCGAGGCGGATTTCGCAGAATTGTGCGCCCAGGCTCATGCCCACGGTATCCGGGTGGTGTTGGACGGGGTGTATTCCCACACCGGCTCCAACAGCCTTTATTTTGACAAGGAGCGGACCTTCGGCGGCAACGGGGCCTACTGTACGAAAGATTCTCCCTATTATTCCTGGTACACCTTCTATCATTATCCGGATTCCTATAATTGCTGGTGGAACTTTGATACTCTGCCCACGGTGAACAAAATGGACCCCAAATTTGTCGAGTATGTGATCACCGGGGAGGATTCCGTGCTGGCCCACTGGCTAAAGCTGGGGGCTGACGGCTTCCGGCTGGACGTGGTGGACGAGTTGCCGGATGAATTTGTGCTGCTGCTGAAAAAGCGCCTGCGGCAGTTGAAGCCCGATGCCCTACTCATCGGCGAGGTCTGGGAGGATGCTTCCAATAAGATCGCATACAGCCGCCGGAGACGGTATTTTGTGGACGGGGAACTGGATTCCTGCATGAATTATCCCTTCCGCACGGCCATTCTGAACTTCATCAAGGGCTTGGATGACGGCCGTGGGCTGGCAGAAACGGTGATGACCATAGCGGAGAATTATCCGCCCCAGGTGCTTCTGTGCAACATGAACCTGCTGGGGACCCACGACACGCCCCGGATTCTGACGGCCCTGGTGGACGATTTTGAGGGTAGCCGGGAGGAGCTGTCCCACCGGCACCTGTCCCACAACCAGTATTATACTGCCCAGGAGCGGTTGATGCTGGCGTCCTTCCTGCAATTCACCATGCCGGGGGCGCCCAGCATTTACTACGGGGACGAGGCAGGCATGGAAGGCGGCAAGGATCCCTTCAACCGTCGGACTTACCCCTGGGGCAGGGAGGATACGGATCTGCGGGACCACTTCCTGCGGCTGGGGCGGCTGCGCCGGGACTGGGAGGCTCTGCGGCTGGGAGACGTTTCCTTCTTCCAGGCTGGAGACCGGAAAATCGGCTTCCGCCGGACCGTTCCGGGCCAGAAGCTGCGCATTTACCTGAACCGCAGCGGCGACGCCTGGGAAGTGCCTGCCGGGAAGCTGCTGTTCGGTCACAATTTGAACACAGTGGCTCCCAACTGGCTGATTCTGGCACCCAAGGGCTTCTGTGTGGTGGAGGAATGACATGGAAGAAGAGAAAATCATCTCCGGTTATTGCCGCCAGCTGGACGACCACCGGATGGTGACGGTCCTTCGGGAAAACGGCATCCTCACGGAAGTAGATTGCGATTATGAGTGCTGCCCTTATTGCTCCAACTGCCCCATCGGGAAACAGATCACGGAGTTTATCGGGGATGCAACCGGCGCCGGATCTGCAGAAAACTCGTCAGGAAGCTGAGAAATTGCTTTCGGAGTTGGAGGACTGGCGGCTGTTCTCACAGGACCACACCAGGGCGCATTTGTTGGCAACTTTTTCGGATATGACATAAGAGAACCGCCGGGGCTGTGTACAGTCCCGGCGGTGGGTTTATTCGGTCACTTCTTCCGCAGCAGGTCATAGACCATGGTGCGCAAGGCAATCAGACATAGCAGGAGAGGGACACGAAAAACTACTCTATATCATACAAGGAAAGATATCAATACGATATAGATGGTTTTACAACAAAATTCCCCGGCAGGGGAGCGGGCAGCCGTTCTCTCGCCGGGGATTTTTAATTTTTTCGCTTATTCCTTATCCCAAAGCTGAGCGCCGTAAGCAGTCAGCACTTGCTGGACCTCGCTGGCGGGCAGGTCCTTGGGCTGGATGCCCTTCCGGGCGCACAGGGCGGCGGCGATACCGGCTGCCTGACCGGTGGCCAGGCACACAGCCATGACCCGATAAGAGGCATGGGCCCGGTGGGTGCCGGAAATGCACCGGCCACTGAGCAGCAGGCCGTCCAGTCCGGCGGGGATCAAGCTCCGCAGGGGAATGTCGTAGGGGGTGGCGGGCTGAGAATGGCCCTCTGCCTGACCGCCGCCTGCGGGATTGTGAATGTCGATGAGGAACCAGGCTCGATGGATCACCACGTCCGCAAACCGGGCGCCCTTCTCCACATCCTCGTCGGAAATGGTGTACAGGCCCTGGATGCGGCGGGTTTCCCGGACGCCCAGGGTGGAGCCGCTGGACTTCACCCGGCAGTTCTCGTAGCCCGGCACATACTTTCGCAGGAAGGCTACGATCTGAGGGATTTGCCCCCGGAGCTTCAGCTCTGCATCGGTGATGCCCTCGGCGTGGAGGGAATCCAGACCGTTTACCTGGGTGGCATTCACATTCCGCTCGCCGGGGTAGAAGGTCCGGTGGAGCCGAACGATGGTGACGTTTTCGGGCAGCTCGCCCCGATCATGGGCCTCCCGGCAGAATACGGAGAATTTCTTCCCGTCGGGCATGGTCACCGGGTCGCTGCCGCCCCAGCAGGTGATGGCCCGGGCTTCATCCACATTTTCCAAAGTGAACTCGGTGCTCAGGGGCTGGCATTTGCCGTCGCTTTCCCGGCCCACATGATACTCGGCCCCGGCCCGATAGGCCACGAAGCCGTCGCCGGTGGAATCCACCACGCACTTGGCGTTCAAAGTCACCAGGCCGTCTTGCGTGACTACGGTCACGCCGGTGACCCGGTTGCCATCTTTGCACACGTCTGCAATGGGCGTTTGCAGGTACAGCTTTACGCCGCTGTCGCAGACCAGCTTCAGCAGGCGGTATTTGGCTTCCTCCGGGTCCACATGAATCTCGGAGCCGTTGCGGGTGGTGTCCTTGGGCACGTTCTCATGGCCCTCGTTCAGCAGCGCACAGACCTCCTGATACATGGTGTTGGGAGCCGTATTGCCCAGAATGGGATGAACGGCACCGGAGGTCATCATGCCGCCCAGGATGCCGTAGCGCTCGATGAGGGCGGTATTGGCTCCGCACCGGGCGGCAGATACGGAGGCTGCAATTCCGGCGGGGCCGCCGCCGGCGACAATCACATCAAATTGTTTTTCCATGGCATTACCTGCTTTCTAGGTGATTTCTGTCCAGTACGGACGCCCGGCACACCAGTCTCGGCGGCTGGGTGTACCACACCGTGGGACGGTCCGGGTCGTGGATGCGGGCAATGAGGGCCTCGGCCGCCCGGCGGCCAAGCTCTTCCTTACCGATGTTGATGCTGGTCAGGTGAGGAACGGCGTAGCCGGAAAGCACGGAGTCTTCCCCGGTGATGAGGGACACATCCCGGGGGATACGGATGTCCCGCTCATAGAGAAACCGCAGAACGCCCAGACCCAAGTAACCGTTTCCGGCGATGATGCCGTCGGGCCGGTTCCCGGCCTCCCAATAGCGGCGGAAGGCCTCGTAACTGCTGCGGCCGCAGTTGGTGGGGGCGATGATCTCCCAATCCGGGGCCAGGGTCAGGCCGCACTGCTGTGCCGTGGCTTCAAAGGCGTCGTGGCGGGAATGGCTGGAGCCGAACACGTCCGTACAGTTGACCAGGCACACGTTCTTGTGGCCGGTTTTCGCCAGATGCCGGAGGGCCAGGGTAATTCCTGTGGCGGATTCGGCCCAGAAGGAATCCACCCCCGGGGCGGAGCAGTCCACACCCACCACCACGAAGGGCAGGCCGGTGGATTGCAGCGTCTCGATAAAAGGCCGGGAGTAGGGCGAGGCTACCAGAAAGACTCCATCCACCCGCTGGGATTCGATAATATGGGGCAGAGAACCGGACCGGGCGCAGTAATGCTCGGAGACCACGCCGTATTGGCTGCCCATGATGGACTGCATGATGCCGTTGACGATGCTCATGGAAGAAAGCCCTGCCGTGTGGTCGTCATTGTAGTCTGCGTAGAACATATCTTCCTCGGTCTCGCTCATATAAATGACACCGAGGGAATGGGTCCTGCCCTGCCGAAGACTCCTGGCTCCGTTGTTGGGCACATAACCCAGCTCCTTCACAACCTGCTGGACGTGACGGCGGGTCTCCTCCTTCACCAGAGGGCTGCCGTTCAGGGCCAGGGACACCGTGCTGATGGACACCCCGGCCTGCCTGGCTACGTCATGGATGTTGGTCATGGGGCAACTGGGACCTTAGCCACGGGTCTTGCCGCCGGCGATATTCAGCGTCACGCCGTCCACATAGCTGGCCCGGTCAGACAGCAGGAAGGCCACGGTGTTGGCCACTTCGGTCAGCTTACCGCTGCGGCCCATGGGGGTGGTGCTGGTCTTGGCATAACCTGCACGGAGTTCTTCGATCGTGATGCCACGGGTGTAAGCCAAGGCGGTCTCATAGCTCAGGGTACGCAGACCGGTGGCCTCAAGAATTCCGGGGGCAGCGCCGACCACGCGGACGCCCTTCTTGCCCAGTTCCTTTGCCCAGGAGCGGGTCAGGGAGTTCACGGCGTTCTTGCTGGCGGCATAAACGCTCTGGCCCTCGGATCCTTCCAGGCCGCTCTCGCTGGACATATTCAGAATGACGCCGCTGCGCTGAGCCACCAGTACACGGGCGGCAGCCTGGGCGCACAGGAACACGCCCTTCAGGTTCACGTTCATGACTTTATCCCATACGGCCTCGTCCAGTTCGTACTGATGGCCCTCGTCCACCAGCAGGCGGGGAATGTTAATGCCGGCGTTGTTCACGATGCCGTCCAGATGGCCGTAGGTCTCCACGGTCTTGGCTACCATGGCGTCCACGCTCTCCTTGCTGGTCACGTTGGTGGGGATGTAGAGGACTTCGCCGTTCTCATAGGTGGGGGCGTTGGGGTTCATGTCGCAGACGGAGACCTTTGCGCCGTCGCTGAGCAGCTCCTCCACAACGGCCTTGCCGATGCCGGATGCGCCGCCGGTGACGATGAATACTTTCCCTTCCAGACCCAGCCAATTCTTTTCCATAACAGTTGCTTCCTTTCTTCCGGTATTACCGGCTCTAAAAATTGAAATACTACGGGAAAATTATGGGATACAGGATTTAAAAACGTTTTAAATTTCCGGGAAAGAAAAAGACGGACAAAACCGCCTGACATTTTTCAAACGTTTTAATTTCCATATGGCAACAGCATACACCCGAAACGGGAAAATGTCAATCCATATTTTTCAATTCCGGAATTTTCTCTCTTTTGCCGAAAAGAGCCCCCTTCCGGAAAAGCTGCACAAAGGATTTTTCGGTCAAAGCGACAAAGGGAGGGACACCGTGAAAAAGCGTCTGGTACTGTGGGGCTATTTGTTGATCCTGGGCTGGCTGCTGCTTTTTGGCCGCAGGCCGGGAGTGCCGGGGCAGGGGAGTTTCATCCCCTTCCTGGGAGCATATCGGGTGTACCTCTGTTGTCGGAACGTGGGCTTTCGGCTGGCAGTCATCCCGTTGCGGGAACTGGTGGGGAATGTGCTGCTATTTCTGCCCCTGGGCATCCTGCTGGGCCGGGAAAATTTCTGGAAGGGGCGGATGGTGCGGATGCTCCTGACGGCGGCGCTGCTTAGTGCCAGCCTGGAAATGCTCCAATGGACCACCGGCCTTGGCGTGACGGATGTGGACGATGTGATTTGCAATACTTTGGGAGCATTTCTCGGCTGGCTCCTGCGGCAAGAAAAAAACCGGACCTGAAAACAGGTCCGGGGAATTTTTACACTTCCGGGTGATTGGGGTCCTCGTTAAGGTTTTCGAATTTCGACTTTTTTCCGCTGAATGCCAGAATGTAATCCACAAAGGCTACCCACATAAAGAGGCTGTCAAAAAGAACGATCCACCGGACAATGTTCTCGGAAAGCTCCGGCAGCAACACCAATGCAATCAGGCTGATGAACAGGACCGTGGTGCAGACCTTCCCGGTGATCAGCGCCCCCTTCAGAATGCGGCCGCTGCGAAGCAGGATCATACCGGCGATGGCCTGAAAGCCTTCCTTAATGATAAACAGGCCCACCAGATACCACAGTGCCGGGTGCTTCACGGCCAGACAGATGATGAGGGTGAACTGGGTAGCTTTGTCGGCCACCGGATCCAGAATTTTGCCCAGGTTGGAGATCATGTGGAATTTCCGGGCGATCTTTCCGTCAATCATGTCCGTCAGGCAGGACACCGCCAGAATGGCGGCGGAGAGAAAATAATGTTCCATGGTGGTGGCGTTCAGGTAAATGGTCACATAGACCGGAATCAGCAACAGCCGGAACAGACTGAGCAGATTCGGGATGGTGAAAATCTCTTTTTTCCAATTTTTTACGAACATAGCTTCCTCCGGGGGACATTCCCCACTGCTTTGAGGATCATTATACGACAAATCGGAGGTTTTATCAAGAGAATTCTTTCCATGTTCTGCCGAATTAAGAAAATTTTAATTCTCCCCGGACTGCCGCAGGGCCTGGAGCGTATAAAGATGGGATAGGGAGCGCCAAGTGGCGGCATCCAGGCAGCCGGTCCTGGGGAGATTGGCTACCTTTTGCAGGGCCAGCAGGGCTTTTTCAGTGGCTTCGTCCAGAAGACCGGTAACGGCAGGCCCCGGCGATTGGCCTAGCCCGGGAGCCAGGAACAAGAGTATGGCTTGCGCCGGGTAGAGCCAGGGGCTGGCCATGCCGGGCCGCAGAATTTCTGTCAGCACCACATCGATGGACTCCGACGGGCCGATGTGCAGCAGCGCCGCCGTGTAAACGGGGACGATGGCGTCCCAGGTGGCCTGGTCCGCAATGCCCGTTACAGGTAAACCCATGAACCGCTGGAATTCCGACACCGCCCGGCGGGTCGTCGGGCCAAAAATCCCGTCGGGTATGACCATAGGCAGGCGCGGGTCCGCCATGGAAATGACCTGCAGCATGGTTTGGAGGCTTCGGACGCTTTGATTCTGGAAAGATTCTTCCGGTCTCATCGTACCACCTCCCGGACCACCGGGTCCCGGCTGCCCAGAGCCAGGTCTTTTCCGGGGAATTGGGTCAGCGCGGTCTTTTCCGGTGCGCGGCCCTGCCGGGCCAAGGCCGGGACCGCTGTCCGGCCTTGGATGGGGAAGTTCTCTCCGGACCGGAGGGCGGTATTTTCAATGCCGGAATACTGATTGTAGATGGCCTCCCAGGTGGCGTTGTCCACGTTGCCGGTCTCCGGTAGACCGAAAAAGCGTTGGGCCGCCAGCACGGCGGCACGGGTGCCGCTGCCGTAAATGCCATCCACGGTAGGAGCGGGGATGGTGGAAATAAACGAGGACAGTACCGACAGCCAATATTGCAGCAGCCTGACCTTTTCTCCGCTGCTGCCCACCTGTAAAGAGCCGGGAGCGGCGTAGTTGATGGCGTAAAATTGCTGGCCCTGGCTCCGCAGTTCGTTCAGCTGGGTCACGGCGGTGTACAGCCGGACGATGGCGTTCCAGGTGGCGGGGCCAACAATGCCGTCGGGGCTGAGACCAAAAATCTCCTGGAACCGCTGGACGGCGGCCTCCGTCCGGGGGCCGAAAATCCCGTCCACGGAATCCAAACGGGGAATGGCCGGATAATTCTGGGCGATGCGGTTCAGGGCCACCTGAATGACCGTCACATCCGCTCCCTGGCTGCCCCGGCGCAGGGGCGTACCCGGATAGGAGGGGGAAGGGGAGCGGACGGGGGCGTTGGAGACAATTTCCACGTTTCCGTAGTAGCTGGTAAGAATCTCCGGGGCGGTGTACCCCTGCCGGGCCAGATTCTGACTGCCCCATTGGCTGAGACCGTCACAGGTGACGGTGGTGCCGTTGCAGAATTTTGCCGCCAGAGGCTCCACGAAGCCGGGGCGGCGGAGATAGCTGGTGAAAAGTTCGTCTACCAGCCGGGATATATTGTCGAAAAAGCTGCGGCCGTTGACAAAGGCCTGGTCGTAGGCGGTGGAATTGGTGATGTCGAAATCATTCCCCCGGCTCCGATAAAATTCCGTGTACACCCGGTTCAGGGCAAAGGAGGTGATGGCCAGAATGTTGGCCCGGAGGGCGCTTTCGTCCCAGGTGGGGTAAATTTCGCTGGAGGCCACGTTTTTCACATAATCGGAAAAAGGCACGGTCACGTTGGCGGCGTTGGAATCCGGCGGACCCAGATGGACGGTGATGGTCCGGGGGACATAAGGGGTGACGACGGGCATAGGCGGCTCCTTTCTATAAATTCTGAGGCGGGGTGTTGAAGATCTCGGACTTATCATAAGCGTCCGGGAACTCCGACAGGGGGATCATGGGAAGGTTTTGCGTGGTAATGACCCCCGGAAAGATTTGGATATTCTCCGATTCGATCTGCTCGTAGGCTTCTTTCCGGGCGAACAGGTTCACCTGCGTGAAGGGGACCACCCCGGTGTCCGGGGTCAGTCCGGCGGAACGGTTGGGGACCTCAATGGGAATGGGGGCATCCAGCATTCCGCTGCGGTTGGTGAGCCGGGCGGCCAGCAGGCTACCCTGGGGCGTCTGGACGGAAACGGCTACGTTGGCCAGGGGAATCCGGGCGGAGCTGGCGAAGGCCCGGACCTGTAAGTATCCGATGGATGGCAAGAAAATCCCTCCTTAAAATTCAGTGCTTCAGTTCAGGATATGCGCCGG
>JALEII010000093.1 GCA_022770345.1 Clostridiales bacterium
CCCTGCGCCACCTTCATGCAGAATGCCATACAGGTGGGGCTGCCGCACTCCTTACAGTTCTTCTTAGGAGACAGCTTAAAAATGTCAAGACCTTTCAAAGCCATTGTATGTATCCTCCTTCCGATTACACGAGATCCGTGATGAACTTCTTGATGGTGGCAACGGCTGCGGGGTGACGCATGATGACAGCGTCAGCGCCGCCGGTCAGGTTGGCAGCGGCGGTGGAGACTTCCATCCCGATCGCGCGCTCTTCCCGGCTGCCCCATTCGGGCTCATCTTCTTCGGAAGCGGTGGATTCCTTCACGCCCCAGGTGTCAGGAGACACGGGAGCCATGATGGGCATCTGCAGGTCGGCATCGGACTGGGCCAGGGCAGCCAGGCGGACGCGGTCCAGAGTGGAGGCCACGTACTCAAAGCCATAGCCCACGGCGGCGGTGCCGATGTTCATGACGATGTTTTCGGGGTTGATGGACAAACCCTTCAGCATGATGTTCAGCTGCTTGGCCAGGTTGATGTCGTCGGCAGTCTCCGCGCCGATCTTCTGGCCATAAGCCAGAGCGACAGAAGCGCCCACGGTCTTGTAGTCCTCGTTCCGAGCAGACAGGATCAGGATGTTCTTGCCCTGCAGAGCCTCGGCGATCTTGCTGAACAGCTCACTGTCCTTCTCGATGTTCTTGCAGCCCATGACGACGATGGGCATGGTGACAGCCTCGGCAACGGCCTTGGCGTCGGCCACGCAGTCCTCCACGGAGCGGTTGGCGCCGTTGGGGTCCGCGGAGTCAAAGTGCAGGCACAGGAAATCTGCGCCGGGCATGGTCTCGGCCTTCTTGGCGTAATCGACCATGGTAGTGCAGCCTTCGTAGAAGCTGCGGATACCCGCTTCCTTCCACTCGTTGGCAGCATCGGAAATTTCCACACCAATCTTGGGCGCATGCTCAATGGCCGCATCGAAGGTGTAGAAGGGCAGCACATTCTGACCGCCGATGACAATTGCCTTGTCACCGGTGCCCAGGGTCACGGCATTGATCTTGCCGCTGGAGGGCTGCGTCTTAGGAACGAAAGACATTGTTGTTATCCCCCTTATGTTTTTTCGTAATGAATCAGTGAAAAGCCGGAAAGAAAAGCGCTTTTACAGGCCAATGGATTGGAGAATGCCACGCAGAGCCACCTTCACGGGATCGCTGTCCGGCAGTTTGGCAGTAGGCTCCCCGGCGCAGTCGCTGCGGAACACAGCGTCGTCCTGGGGCAGCACACCAAAGAGCTTGAGACCGTGCTTGTCGATCTCTTCCTTCACGCCGGGGTCCAGCACGCCGTCGGGCGCACGGTTGACGATCAGGCCCATCTGACCGGGGTTCAGCTTCATCTCGTCGATCATTTCCGCGATCCGGGCCACCGCCTGGATGCCCCGGCGGGAACAGTCGGAAATGAGCAGCATGGTGTCCACATGGGGCAGCGTACCCCGGGCCACATGCTCCAGACCGGCTTCGTTGTCCATTACCAGATAGCGATAATTTTTGGCATACTTGTCGATCTGGGTCTTGAGAACGCCGTTGACGTAGCAATAGCAGCCCTTGCCCTGGGTACGGCCCATGACAATCATGTCGAAATCGTCCTCTTCAATGAGGGCGTCGCTGAACTTCATGTCCGCATAGTCGGCCTTGGTCATGCCGGCGGGGATGGTCCCCTTCAGCTCGGCCTGGGCCATTTCCTCCCGGATAGTGCCCAGAGAAACGCCCTCCTCCACACCCAGAACTTCGTTCAGGTTGGAGTTTGCGTCTGCGTCCACCACCAGGATGGGTCCCTGCTTCTTCTTGCAGAGATAGTCCACGATCATGCCGCAGGTGGTGGTCTTGCCTACGCCGCCTTTACCGGCGACTGCAATGGTATGGGGTGTTGCCATAATGATCCTACTCCTTTGGAAAAACCGGAATACACCTCCACCGCCCAGAAGGGCGGGCGGAGGTGCTTTCGGTGTTGAATCGTCAGATCAGATCCAGCAGGCCGGCTTCCTTGGCGATCCGGGCCACATCGTCGTACTTGTTCAGTGCGTACAGATGGATGCCGTTGATGCCGCAGGCACGGTACTCGTCGATCTGGTTGATGGTGTACTCGATACCGGCTTCCTTGAAGGACTGCTTCTTGCCCTCCACGTCGGCGTCGAAGCAGGCCTCGTCGCCCTTGGCGGTCTTCAGGCCCACAGAGAAGGGGTTCGGGAAGATCCAGTTCTTGGAGATGATCTCGCACAGCGCACGAGGCATCACGCAGCCGTTGCGGGACAGCGCCATGTTGATGGTGGAAGCCTGATCCAGGATGGGCATGATACCCACGTCCACCGGCAGCCAGATGCCTGCGGCACGGATGGCGTCCAGCCAGTAACGGAACTGGTCCATATCCCAGCACAGCTGGGTCATGATGTAGTCGGCGCCGTTGTCCTGCTTCTGCTTCAGGAAGGAGATGTCAGCCTCCAGAGAGCGGCAGGAGATATGGCCTTCGGGAGAACCGGCCACGGCGATGGTGAACTTGTCACCGAACTCCTGACGGACGAACTTCACCAGCTCGGTGGCGTAGTGCAGGTCGCCGCCGGTGCCCTTCCAGCCGAAGGGCAGATCGCCGCGCAGGGCCAGCATGTGGTTGATGCCGTGGTCCAGGTAGGTGTTCAGCTGCTCCTTGATGCCTTCCTTGGTGTTGCCCACACAGGTGAAGTGGGTCACGCCGATGGCCTTACCGTCCTTGGTGATTTTGTCCAGGACTTCCAGATTCTTGCCCACGTTGGTGCCGCCTGCGCCGTAGGTGCAGGAAATGTAGTCGGGATGCAGAGTGTAGAGCTGCTCCAGCACACCGCCCTCACCACAGAGCTTTTCCATGCCCACATCGGTCTTAGGGGGGAACACCTCAAAGGAGAATGCGTTGCGCTTTTCCATGATTTCTGCTACGTTCATTGGTTTTTACCTCCTATGTATCATGCAGATCTCAATATCTGCTGCATTGTTTCAGGGCGCAGCACGCCCATATCGATACAGCATTATCGTAACACAAAACGCCCATAAATTCAACCACTATTTTTCCCCTTTCCCGAAATTTTTCACACAAGCCGCTGGTCAATGTAGAGGGAGTGTGGGAAAGCCGATTCCGCAAGCATCCCCGGCAAATTCTGTAGGGGCGGTGGCATGCCCCGCCCGCACAAATTCCATATGCAGAAGCGGCAAAGCGTAAGCCTCCCCTGCACAGGGGAGCCTTCACTCTGAGCAACCGCCCCGTGCTTCCGGGAGCAGCTTTTTCAATGTTGACAAATCAACATCTATCTGCTATAATCCGAGATGTTGATTTTTCATCAAGTCAGATTCGGAAACCAAAGGAGGCGGCGTATGCGGAATCGTTTTGAAGAATTTGTGGCCTGTGCGGTGGAGATCAACCGCTGCATCCAGCGCATCAAGGACCAGGAAATGCAACGCTTCGGCCTCCGCTCCCGGCACACCATGTGCCTGTACTTCCTGGGCTGCCACCCGGAGGGCCTCAGCGTGGGCGCCCTGGCAGACCTGACCAAGGAGGACAAGGCCGCCGTGTCCCGATGTCTGGGTCAGCTTGCCGAAAAGGGTCTGGCCCGGTCCGAGGATTCCGGAGGCAAGCGGGCCTACCGGACCCGGCATTTTCTCACCCCGGAGGGGCAGGCCCTGGCCGCCCGCATGAACGAGGCCATTGCCCAGGCCCTGCAATTCGGCGGCAGCGGACTCAGCGACGAGGCCCGGGAGGCCTATTATGCCGCCGCCGAACAAATCCTGAAAAATCTGAAAGCCTACCTTGTGGAGGACTGAAATCCTATGGAAAAAATTCGCATTATTACCGACAGCGCCGCCGATCTGGACAATATCCGCCCGGAAGTGACGGTGATTCCCATGAAGATCAGCTTTGGTTCCGAGACCTATCTGGACGGCGTGAACCTGAGCCATCGGGAATTTTATGAAAAGCTGGTGGAGAGCGACGCCCTTCCCGTGACCAGCCTGGTATCCCCCGGAGAATTCTCCGACGTCTTTGAAAAGGCGGCAGCCGCCGGGGAGAAAATGCTGGTCATTACCATTTCCGGCGACCTGTCCGGCACCTATCAGAGTGCCCTGCTGGCGGCGGAGGAATATGCTGGCCGCATCCGTGTCATTGACAGCCGTCAGGCCACCGTAGGCGAGCAGGTGGTGGTGAACCGGGCCTTGCAGCTGATGGACAACGGTCTGGGCCTGGACGCCATTGCAGACCGGCTGGAAGCCGAAAAAGAGGAAATTCACACCATTGGCCTGCTGGATACCCTGGAATACCTGAAAAAAGGCGGCAGAATTTCCAAAACCGTGGCCTTCGTGGGCGGAGCCCTGGCCATCAAGCCGGTGGTGGCCATCGTGGATGGCAAGGTCATCCTGCTGGGCAAGGCCCGTGGGTCGAAAAACGGAGAAAACTTCCTGATGCGGGAGGCAGAAAAGGCCGGACTGGACTTTTCCCGGCCCATTTGTTTGGGTTACACTGGTTTTTCCGATGCCATGCTGCAAAAATACATGGAAGACAGCCGTCATTTATGGGAGGGTCACGAGGACAGTCTGCCCATCTGCACCATCGGTGCGACCATCGGCACCCACATCGGCCCCAATGCCATCGCCCTGTCCTTTTTCGAAAAAAAATAGGATTTTCCAAAAAAGTGCAGAAAAACGCCCCCGGAACGGCTGTTCCGGAGGCGTTCGTTTGGTCAATTAGTTCTGGCCACGCATCTGAGCGAAGCAATCGCTGCAGTATACGGGACGATCGGACTTGGGCTCGAAGGGAACCTTGGCCTCACCGCCGCAGCGGGCACAGGTAGCAGTGAAGAACTCACGGGGACCACGGGTGCTGTTCTTGCGAGCGTCACGGCAGGCCTTGCAGCGCTGGGGCTCGTTCTGGAAGCCACGCTCTGCGTAGAATTCCTGTTCACCGGCGGTGAAAACGAATTCCTTGCCGCACTCTTTGCAAACTAAAGTCTTGTCTTCGTACATGTTGAAATACCTCTCCTCGGTTAGTTGATGCCCCGTGAAATCTATCGAGTTGCCCGGATATTAACGCAGGGTCGGAATGGTCGGCACTTTGTGCCGTTCATGGTGATTATACACGCCTGATTTCCTTTTGTCAATAGTCTATAAAGGAAAATCCGGTTGAATTATTCGCTTTGTGCAAAATTCCGACGGTCTTTTTACAGGTCCAGAGACATTTGTTCCGTGGGAATAATCCCCGGGCATGGAATGTGCAGGTGCTCGTAGGCCAGAGGGGTCACGCAGCGTCCACGGGGGGTCCGGGTCAGGAAGCCCAACTGCATCAGATAGGGTTCGTACACGTCCTCCAACGTCACGGCTTCCTCGCCGATGGTCGCCGCCAGGGTCTCCAGACCCACCGGTCCGCCGGAATAATTGCGGATAATGGCCGTGAGCATCCGCCGGTCGATGTTGTCCAGGCCCAGCTCGTCCACCTCCAGCCGCTGCAATGCCATCTGAGCAGCCTCTTTGGTGATGGTCCCGTCGCCCATGACCTGGGCAAAATCCCGGACCCGGCGCAGGAACCGGTTGGCGATCCGGGGGGTGCCCCGGCTCCGGGAGGCGATCTCCATAGCCCCCTTGGGGTCAATGTCCATGCCGAGAATCGTGGCCGACCGGGTGACGATCTTCGCCAGTTCCTCCGGAGTGTACAGTTCCAGCCGGAGGCTCACACCAAACCGGTCCCGCAGGGGGGCGGAAAGCTGTCCGGCCCGGGTAGTCGCACCCACCAGGGTGAATTTGGGCAGGTCCAGCCGGATGGAGTTGGCGCTGGGGCCTTTGCCCACAATAATATCGATGGCGAAGTCCTCCATGGCCGGGTACAAAATTTCTTCGACCACCCGGTTCAGCCGGTGAATTTCGTCGATAAAGAGGATGTCGCCGGGGTTCAGATTGGTAAGCAAAGCCGCCAGGTCGCCGGGCTTCTCGATGGCCGGGCCGGAGGTGATGCGGATGTTCACGCCCATCTCGTTGGCGATGACCCCGGCCAAAGTCGTCTTGCCCAGACCCGGAGGGCCGTAGAGCAGGGTGTGGTCCAGGGGTTCCTTGCGCCGCCGGGCGGCCTCAATATACACGCTCAGGTTGCCCTTGGCCTTTTCCTGACCGGTGTAATCGGAGAGCATTTTGGGCCGCAGGCCAATTTCACCTGCATCCTGGGGGGCAAAGGTGGGGGAAATAATGGGGGAATTGTCCAATTCCTGCGAAAATTCCAGACTCATAGAGACCTCCTCAGAACTTCATGACCATGGCCCGGAGGGCGTAGCGAACCATTTCCTCCGTGGAGGCGTTGGGGTCCACACCCTTCAGGGCAGCAGAAATTTCGGTGGGACCGTAGCCCAGTTCCTGCAATGCGGCGGTGGCAAGCCCCACGGCATTATTGGCAGCCGGTGTGGCCGCCACGGCCCCGGCGGAGAAGTCCAGCTCCGAGGCCCCGCCCAGCTTGTCCTTCAGCTCCAGAATGATGCGCTGGGCGATTTTTTTGCCCACGCCGGGAGCGGCGGTCAGCATCTTTTCGTTGCCGGTCATCACGGCCAGGGTGAAATTCTGGGGCCCGCCGGAGGACAGAATGGACAAGGCCGCCTTGGGACCCACGCCGTTGACGTTGGTCAGCAGCTCAAAGCAGCGCTGTTCCTCCCGGCTCTCGAAGCCGTAAAGGTCGTAGGCGTCCTCCCGGATGGATTCGGTGATGTAAAGCCGGGCATTTTCCCGAAGCTTCAGCTTGGAGGCGGTGTAGGCGGTGATGCGGCAGCCGTAGCCCACCCCGGCACAGTCGATGACGGCCAGCCCCGGCTCTAAAAGAGCCACCGGCCCGGAGACGTAGTAGATCATAGGATATCCTCCTTTGGATGATAAGTTGCGGAAAAAGCCCCGGCGGGGCATTGTAGGGGCGGCGGCATGCCCCGATGCGCTGGAATTCCATCCGCGGAAACCGGCGTGGCGTAAGGCTTCCCCTGGAGGGTGGTGCTCCGCGCAGCGAATAAAAAGGGACATGACTGCCGGTGGCAGTCATACCTTTTCTGCGCTGGCGCAACGTCAGTTGCGACTGATGAGGTCGAAGCTAAAAATTATCACCATGGGATGGTACGACGCTGTTATCTTCGACCTCATCCGTCACGCCAAAAGGCGTGACACCTTCCTCTCCAGGGGAAGGCTTTTTCTCTGTCCCGGTAGGCTTTTGCGTCAATTTTTAGCGCTCAAATGTCAGGAGCTGGCGGGCGAGGCGTGCCTCGCCCCTACAATGCTCCGCCGGAGAAGGCTTTCCTCCCTTAAAACCTCGCCTTTTGCTGGGCCTGGGCCAGGAGAGAGGTGCTGGACCGGGCGTGGCAGAGGGCCATGGCGATGGCGTCGGCGGCGTCGTCGGGCTTGGGCAGGGCATCCAGGTGCAGGAGCCTGCGGGTCATGTCCTGGACCTGATGCTTGGTGGCGTTGCCGTAGCCAACCACCGCCTGCTTGACCTGCATAGGCTTGTAGGAATACACCGGCAGCCCCGCCTGACGGATGGCCAGCAGAATGACTCCACGGCTCTGGGCCACACCGATGCCCGTGGTCACGTTCTGCCCGAAGAACAGTTCTTCAATAGACACCGCCTCCGGCCGGGAGATTTTCAGCAGCTCCCGCATATCCTCATAGATCATTTCCAGCCGTGCGGAAAAATCCGCCCCCGGCGGGGTGGTGATGACCCCGCAGCGCAGCAGCCGGTTCTGGCCCCGGTCCGATTCGATGAGGCCGAAGCCCGTCAGGCCGTAGCCCGGGTCAATGCCCAATATCCGCATCAGCCCCACCCCAGAAACGCCCGCAGGTATTCGTAGATCAGCACGACGATGAACATTACAAGCCCCGCCCGTGCCGCCCAGACCTGCCAGGCAGGCCGGGGCTTATAGCCTTCCTCTTCGGGCAGTTCTTCTTCGGGAAATTCTTTTTTGTCCATGGTACTCACCTCGTTTTCTCTTATGATAGCACATTTGTTTTGAAATTCCTACACCTTTTTCCGAAAAATCCTGCATGATTTCTCGGTAAGCGGGAAAACTGAGGAAAAGGCGGTGGGGATATGGAGGAATTTCGCTGGGGCTGCCGGGTGCAGACCGGCTGGACGGAGGACTGGCAGGCTCTGCGGCCCCTGGTCCTCACCGGGGCGGACATTCCGGAGGACCGGCCTCCGGGCCGGGTCTTTTCCCTTGCACAGGCCACGGAGCAAGGCGTCTGGGCGGCGGCCCTGGCGGCACGGGAATACCGGGCGGACCGCATCATCGCCTTTGGGGACGGGGACGTGCTTTCCTGCGGTAAGCTTGCGGCCATGGCCTCCGGCCGGAAGCTGACCACGGTCCCCACGGACCTTTCCGGGCTGGCCGTCACCGGCACGGGACGGCTCAACGGCAAAATTTTTCGGCAAGCGCCTTGCGTGCCGGACCGGGCGGTGCTGGATGGGAAGAAGCTGAAAAGCGCCGAAATCTTTCCGGTGCTTTCCCGGAGCGTGGAAGCATACGCTGCCAGAAATGCCGGGATCATATCCGATTGTCTCTCGGCAGAGGCCTTCCGGCTGGCCCTGAACAGCCGGGAGGGGGAAAAGCTGCTTCTGGCCGATGCTCTTTCCGCCGTGGCCACCGAGAATTCCGGAGAAGGGGTCTGCGGCGTGCTGTGTCGAGCCGTCAGCGCCGCTTTTCCCGGCATGGAAAATGCCCTGGCGGCCATTTTTCTGCCAGCCGCCGTCCGGCTCAATGCCCAGCTGGATGCGAGGAAATACGCCGCCCTTGCACGGTCCGCAAATCTTGGCGGCAGCACGGCGGCCCTGGGGGCCGAACGGCTGTGCCGGCGGTTGGAGCGGCTCCGGCAGGAATTGGGTCTGCCGGAGGACCTGCTTTCTGCGGGCATCCGGCAGGAGACGCTCTGGCAGCGGACCGGGGAGATCGTAACGACTGCTATGACGGACCCGGCCCTTGCCGGAAATCCAAGGCGTGTGGAAGCCTTTATGCTGCGGCGAATACTGGACGGGACGGCCCGGCGCCGCCCCGGAAACGAATGGGAGGGCTTGGCGTGAAGCTGGCAATGGTAAAAGAGGTATTGTCCCCGGTGCGGCGAGCGGAATGTCTGGGGGAGGTTCCCCTGCTTCTGCTGCGCTGGGAGGACCAGGTAACGGCAGCCGTGGACCTGGCGGGGGCCCAGGTGGGGGACCGGGTGCTGCTGGCCTTCGGTTCCACCGGGCGGCCGGACGTGACGGCTGATGCGGCGGTGGTGGCCGTTCTGGGAAAAGACACAGAAAAGCCGGTTGACAAATCCACCGAAATAGGGTTATAATAGGAAAACAACCGAAAAAGGCTGAGAAAGGGAGAGTAATCCGCATCCCTTCGGTCAGAGAGCCCCGGCAGGTGAGAGGGGGCACGAAGAAAGCGGACGAACATGGCCCCGGAGCCGGAGCGCCGAGAAAATTTTCAGGCGTTCCCGCCGACCCTGCGTTACGGGGTTTGAGGCAGGGATCATTCTCTGCGAAACAAGGTGGTACCGCGTCAGTTCTGTCGCCCTTGAGGTCTCTCAGGGGCGATTTTTTCTTTCTTGAGGAGGAGTTAAAATTATGTGTGAAAAGTGTTCCAAGGGGAAGTTTTACATCACGACCCCCATTTACTACCCGTCCGCCCGGCTGCACATCGGCCACGCCTACTGCACCGTAGCCACGGACACCATGGCCCGCTATAAGCGGCTTCAGGGCTATGATGTGATGTTCCTGACCGGCACCGACGAGCACGGTCAGAAAATTGAGGACAAGGCCGAGGCCGCCGGGGTCACCCCTCAGCAGTTTGTGGACGAGATCGTCACCGGCCCCAAGGGCGTTCAGGACCTGTGGAAGCTGATGAACATTTCCTACGACCGGTTCATCCGGACCACCGACGACTATCACGTGGCCGCCATCCAGAAAATCTTCAGGAAGATGTACGACAACGGCGACATCTACAAGGGAACTTATAAGGGCAAATACTGCAAGCCCTGCGAGAGCTTCTGGACCGAGAGCCAGCTGAAGGACGGCAAATGCCCCGACTGCGGCCGGGAGGTCCAGGATGCGGAGGAAGAAGCCTACTTCTTCCGGCTGTCCAAGTACGCCGGCCGGGTCCGGGACCTGCTGATGAACACGGACTATCTGGAGCCCCGGAGCCGGGTCAACGAGATGGTCAGCAACTTCATCGATCCCGGTCTGGAGGACCTGTGCGTGTCCCGGACCAGCTTCACCTGGGGCGTGCCGGTGGACTTTGACCCGGGCCATGTGGTCTATGTATGGATCGACGCTCTCTTTAACTACATGACCGCCCTGGGCTTTGAAAACGACCGCTATCACGATCTGGACAAATACTGGCCCGCCGACGTGCATTTCGTGGGCAAGGAGATTGTCCGGTTCCATTCCATCATCTGGCCCGCCATGCTCATGAGCCTGAATCTGCCCCTGCCGAAAAAAGTCTACGGCCATGGCTGGCTGAACTTCAACGG
Organism: Clostridiales bacterium; assembly: GCA_022770345.1. Lineage (GTDB taxonomy): Bacteria > Bacillota > Clostridia > Oscillospirales > Oscillospiraceae > Faecousia. Next base: position 10,509 of record JALEII010000093.1, read on the forward strand.
CGAAAAAATGAGCAAATCCCGTGGGAATGTCGTTGACCCCTATATTCTGGCGGAGCGGTTCGGCGTGGACGCCCTGCGGTTCTTCCTGCTGCGGACCTTCCCCTTCGGTTCCGACGGCAACTTCACCAACGAGCTGCTCATCAACACCATCAACGTGGACCTGGCCAATGACCTGGGCAATCTGGTGTCCCGAACCGTAGCCATGGCCCAGAAGTATTTCGGAGAAAAGCTCAGCGACGTGCAGGAGGCCGACGAGGCTCTGGATGCGCCGCTCATCGACATGGTTTCCACCCTTCGGGACCGGTACGAGGCCCAGATGGACAAGTTTGCCTTCCAGAACGGTCTGGGCGAAATTTTCAAGGTCATTGCCCGTGCCAATAAGTATATCGACGAGAACGCCCCCTGGGTGCTGGCCAAGGACGAGGCCAAAAAGCCCCGGCTGGCCCGTGTTCTTTACAACCTGCTGGAGACCATCCGCATCTGCGGCGGTCTGCTGACCCCCTTCATGCCCGATACCGCCGCCGAAATTCAGAAGCGGCTGGGCGGTGCAGCCATGGATTGGGACAGCCTGGCCCAGTTCGGCGTGCTGGCCCGGGATGTGGTCACCGTGGCAGGTCCTGCCCTGTTCCCCCGCATCGACGTGGAGAAGGAATTGCAGGCCCTGGAGGCCATGAACAAGCCCGCTGAGCCGGAGTTGCCTCTGGCCGAGGCCAAGCCGGAGATCGCCTTTGACGATTTTGAGAAGGTGGATATGACCGTTGTCAAGGTTCTGACCTGTGAGAACGTGAAGAAGAGTGAAAAGCTGCTGAAATTCACCCTGGACGACGGCACCGGCACCCCCAGGATCATTCTGTCCGGCATTGCCAAATATTATAAGCCGGAGGAGCTGGTTGGCAAGACCTTGGTAGCCGTCACGAACCTGGCCCCCCGGAAGATGATGGGCCAGATGTCCTGCGGAATGCTGCTCAGCGCCGAGCGTGGGGACCAGTTGAAGCTGGTTATGGTGGACGATTCCATCCCTGCCGGCGCAAGATTGGTGTAAAATCAGAATCGTAACATCCCCCGGTTGGAAGGTCCAACCGGGGGATTGTGAATTGGATGCTTCGTTAGCATAAGTCGTAATATGGTATCATGGAAGGATCATCCCACAGACGCACGAAACCCGCTCGGCCACGATGGCCGGGAGGGTATTTCTATTCTGCAAGTTGGAATTTATTTGGAAGATTTTATGATCCATTCATCAAGAAATTTCTTTTGTTCATCCGTATGAAACCAATGCTCTCCATTTTTCATGATAGAAAGTGTTGAATTCATTCACTTGTCAAGCATCGAATCGACAAACTGAAAGTTTCCCTTCTCATTATCAAGTTCTAATAACAGCTTTACACCGAATACAGTAGCTGGGACTCTATCATTCGGGGCGAGATTTGAAAGCACAACAACAGCTGTACCTGTTTCGGGATGAAAACCAAGATAGCTATTATAATGTCCTGTACCACCATTATGCCATATGATGTTATTCTTACGATCAATAATCCAAGACATTCCTATCTCATCCATATGAATACCCATGGTTTTATACATTTCGGTTGATGCATGAATGCTTTTCAGGCTATCATGGCAATCTGAAAAATAGGAATGATCTTCAAGTTGCATCTGTGCGTATAAAAGCATATCCTCAATATTGGATGTGACGGCTCCCGCTGGCAAATATGCATCGTCTTCTTTCCAATCCCAATACTTTCCAAGGTCTCCGCTTTGATCAGAAATCTGTGTTG
>JALEII010000101.1 GCA_022770345.1 Clostridiales bacterium
CTGAATTTTCCTGAATACCGCCGCCGGGCGGGGACTGCATTGGAAGCGGGTCCCCGTGCGGCGGTTTTTCATGCCCGCTGGTAAAAAATTTCATTGCGGTAACTGAAAAATCGTGCTATACTGTAACCAATCATACACCCGGAGGCGTTGATGATGGAACAAACGGATTTTCGCGGGATTCTTTCCGCTTTTTGCCCGATGATTCTGGTAAAATATCAGGAGCCTATGGCCTCCCACAGCTCTTTCCGCATTGGCGGACCGGCTCAGGCCATGGCATTTCCGAAAGACGAAGGGGAGCTTTCCACCCTGCTGGCCCTGGCGGCCAAAGAGGGCTGGCCGGTGCGCATCTTGGGGGCCGGGACCAATGTGCTGGCCCCGGACGAAGGGCTTGCCGGGCTGACAATTTGCCTGAAAGACTGCCTGGACGGCATGAAGCTGGTCAATGACCGGGAGATCGAGGTCATGGCGGGCGTGACCATGACCCGTGCGGCAGTATTTGCCGCCAAAAACGGCCTTTCCGGTCTGGAATTTGCCCACGGCATCCCCGGGACCGTTGGCGGAGGCGTGTATATGAATGCCGGGGCCTACGGGGGGGAAATCCGGCAGGTCTGCTCCCGGGTGACGGTTTTGTCCCGGACCGGGGAGAAAAAAATCCTGTCCAATGCCGAAATGGGCTTTTCCTACCGGCACAGTGTCCTGGAGGACACCGGGGACATTGTGCTGAGCGCCCGGTTCACTCTGACCCCGGACGCCGAAAGCGCCATCCGGGAGCGGATGAAGGAACTGATGGCCAAGCGCTCCGCCTCCCAGCCTCTGGATATGCCCAGCGCCGGATCTGCCTTCAAGCGGCCTGTGGGGGGCTATGCGGCGGCGCTCATCGATGGGGCGGGGTTGAAAGGCTTCGCCGTGGGCGGTGCGGCCATCTCCACCAAGCACGCAGGCTTCGCCGTGAATCTGGGCGGAGCCACGGCGGCAGACGTGCGGGGGCTGCTGAGGCAGGTCTCGGACCGGGTCTTCGCGCAAACGGGTATCCGGCTGGAGCCGGAGGTCCGTATCTGGTAATTTCTGGAAATTTGGAGAGATATATGGGAACTTCCTTTTCTTCCGGGGCCAAGACGGAGGTCTGCCGCCTGACCCCGCAGAAAAAATGCTGCGCCCTGGCGGAGGTATTCGGAATTTTGCTGTTCTGCAACAGCTTTTCCGCCGAGGGACTGCGCATCATCACCGAGAGCCGGGATTTTGCGGCCATGCTGCCCCGACTTTTTCAGAAAGCATTAAAATTGGAATTTGACTTGGCGCCGCTCCCGGAGGCCGGAGGCAAGCTGGTGTTTGCCATGACCCAGCCGGAAAAAATTCAGACCCTGATGGAAGCCTACGGGTTCAACGCCGAGGACACCGTCTCCCTCCATGTAAATTTTTCCGTGGTGGAGGACGAGTGCTGCCGGGCCTCCTTCCTGCGGGGGGCATTCCTGGCGGGCGGATCTGTAACGGACCCCGGAAAGGATTATCATTTGGAGATCACCACCACCCACCAGAGTGTGGCACGGGAGACCTTTGTGCTTATGCGGGAGGTGCTGGGCTTTCCACCCAAGGTCACGAAACGGGGCGGGGCACAGGTGCTTTACTTCAAGCAGAGCGACCAGATCAGCGACTGCCTGACGTACTTAGGGGCCCCCCTGGCCGCCATGGCCATTATGGAGGCTAAGCTGGAAAAGGACCTGAACAATCAGGTGAACCGCCGGTGCAACTGCGACGATGCCAACACCTCTAAGGTAGTGGAGGCGGCTCAGGAGCAGCTTTCCGCCATTCGCAGCCTGCGGGAAAGGGGGCTGCTGGAGCACCTGCCCGGAAAGCTGCGGCTGGCGGCCAAGGCCCGGGAGGAGAACCCGGAGGCATCGCTTTCGGAGTTGGCGGCCATGATGGAGCCGCCCATCACCAAGCCCGCCATGAACCACCGGATGAAGAAGATCGTCAGCCTTGCTGCGGAGGAGAACAAATGAGCTTTGTCAATCTGCACGTCCATACGGAATACAGCCTGCTGGACGGGGCCTGCCGCATCAGCGGCCTTATGGATCGGGTGAAGGAACTGGGTCAGGACAGCGTGGCCATTACGGACCACGGGGTCATGTACGGCTGTATCGATTTTTATAAAGCCGCCAAGGCGGCGGGCATCAGGCCCATTATTGGCTGCGAGGTCTATGTGGCCCGCCGGGGTATGGAGGATCGGGTCCATGGGCTGGACAATGATCCCTATCATCTGGTGTTGCTTTGCGAGAATAATCAGGGCTACAAGAATCTGTGCAAGCTGGTGTCCGAGGCGTTTCTGCATGGATTTTACAGCAAGCCCAGAGTCGATCTGACATTGCTGGAGCAATATCACGAGGGAATTATCGCTCTGTCCGCCTGTCTGGCGGGAGCGATTCCCCAATATCTTATGGACGAGTCCTATGACAGCGCCAAGGCTTACGCTCTGAATCTGGCCAGGATTTTCGGACCGGAGCATTTCTATCTGGAAATGCAGGACCACGGCATCGAGGCCCAGCGGATGGTGAATCAGGGCATTCTGCGGTTGGCCAGGGAGACCGGGCTGCCGTTGGTGGTGACGAACGATGCCCACTATCTGCGGAAAGAGGACGCTGCCATGCAGGACGTGTTGCTGTGCGTCCAGACCGGCAAGACTGTGGATGACCCCAACCGGATGCGCTTTGAGACGGAGGAATTCTACCTGAAAAGCGAGCGGGAAATGGCGGCGCTGTTTCCCAATCAGCCGGAGGCGTTGGAAAATACGGCAAAAATTGCCCAGCGGTGCAACGTGGAATTCGTGTTCCACGACTATCATCTGCCTGCCTTTCCTGTGCCGGAGGGCTACACCAATGAGGCCTTTTTCCGGGAGCTTTGCGAAAACGGCTTTCAGGAGCGTTACCAGAACCCGCCTGAAAGCTACCGGCAGCGGCTGGAATATGAAATTGGTGTTATCAGCAAGATGGGTTATGTAAACTACTACCTTATCGTCTGGGATTTTATCCACTACGCCAAGGTCACGGGCATTCCCGTAGGGCCGGGGCGTGGGTCCGGTGCGGCGTCCATTGTGGCCTACTGTATGCATATCACCGAAGTGGACCCCATGAAGTATAGTCTCATTTTCGAGCGGTTCCTGAACCCGGAACGGGTAAGCATGCCGGATTTTGATACGGATTTCTGCCAGGAGCGCCGGGGTGAGGTCATTGAGTACGTCATGCGGAAATATGGCACGGACCATGTGGCCCAGATCGCAACGTTCGGCACCATGGCCGCCAAGGGTGCAATCCGGGACGTGGGACGGGTGCTGAATTTCAGCTATGCGGAGACGGATGTGGTGGCCAAGCTGGTGCCGACCATGCCGCTGCATATTACGCTGAAGGAAGCTCTGGAGGCTTCCCCAAAGCTGAAAGAGATGTATGAGGGCGACCCCCGGATCCGGAAACTCATCGACACGGCCATGAAACTGGAGGGAATGCCCCGGAACACATCCACCCACGCAGCGGGCGTGGTTATTACCGCCGACCCGGTGGATACTTATGTGCCGCTGTCGAAAAATGACGATACCGTTGTCACCCAATATACCATGACCACCATCGAAGAACTGGGCCTGCTGAAAATGGACTTTCTGGGCCTGCGGAACCTGACGGTCATTGACGATGCGGAGAAGGAGATTCGCAAACGGGAGCCGGATTTTGCCATTGCGAAAATTCCGGACAACGACCCGGAGACCTTCGCCATGGTGGCAGAGGGCAAGACCCAGGGCGTCTTCCAGCTGGAAAGCGCAGGCATGACCGGGGTTTGCGTGTCCATGCGGCCCACGTCCATAGAAGATTTTACAGCGATTGTGGCATTGTACCGGCCCGGACCCATGGAATCTATCCCCAGATTCATTGAAAACAAGCTGCACCCGGAGAAAGTCACCTACAAAACGCCTCTGTTGGAGCCGATCTTGAAGGTTACTTACGGCTGTATCGTCTATCAGGAGCAGGTCATTGAGATTTTCCGCTCCCTGGGCGGCTATACCATGGGCCAGGCGGACAACATCCGGAAGGCCATCTCCAAAAAGAAGCAGCAGGTTATTACCGAGGAGCGGAAGGTGTTCGTGTATGGCGACCCGGTCCGGGATATTCCCGGCTGCATCGCCCGGGGGGTGCAGGAGGCGGTGGCCCAGTCCATTTACGATGAGATCGTGGATTTCGCCAACTACGCCTTTAACAAGGCCCACGCCGTGTGCTATGCGGTGGTGTCCTACCAGACCGCCTATCTCAAGTGCCACTATCCGAAAGAATACATGGCGGCGCTGATGACCTCCGTGCTGGATTCTGCCGGGAAAATCTCCGGCTACATTGCCGAGTGCAAGGAAATGGGCATTCCGGTGCTGAATCCGGACATCAATCATTCCGAGGACTGCTTCACCGTGGAGGGAGACGGCATCCGCTTCGGCCTGGGGGCTGTGAAGAACGTGGGCCGGGGACTCATCCGGTCCATTGTGGCCAAGCGGCAGGAGGACGGACCTTTCCGGTCCCTGGAGGATTTCCTGAGCCGCATGGGCGAGGGCGAACTGAACAAGCGGGCCGTGGAGAACTTCATCAAATGCGGAGCCATGGATTGCTTCGGCAATCACAGGAGCGAGCTCCTGGCGGTTTACGATACCATGATGGACAGTGTGGCTTCCAGCCGGAAGAAAAATCTGGAAGGGCAGATGGGCCTTTTTGCCATGCTGGAGGAGGACGCCCCGGCGGCTTCGATCCCCATTCCCAAGCTGCCGGAATTGGGAAAGGGCGAATTGATGGCCATGGAGAAGGAGACCACGGGCATTTACCTGTCCGGCCACCCCATGGACGATTACCGGCAATATCTGAAAAATACCCGTGTGGTGCCCATTGGGACATTGCTGGGGGAGGAATGCCCCTATCAGGACGACCAGATGGTCAGCGTGGCAGGCATCGTTCAGGGCACGAAAATGAAAACCACCCGGAATAACTCCGCCATGGCCTATGTGACCGTGGAGGACGACACCGGGAGCATGGAAATGATCGTATTTTCCAACGCCATCGGCCAGTATGGGGGCTATCTGCGGGAAAATGCTGCTGTGGTCATTGCGGGGCGGCTGTCCCTGCGGGAGGATAAGGAACCCCAGATCGTTATCAACCGGGTGCGGCCCATTTCAGACTTCGAGCAGGCGGCACAGGAGGAGCCGGAGCAGCCCACCGTGGCTCAGGGAACCCTATATCTGCGGCTTCCCGGTGAAAGCGACGATCGCTACGGGAAAATCAAGGCCATCGCCAAGATGTTCCCCGGAGAGAGCCAGATGGTGGTGTATTTTGCGGACACCAAGCGCCGGGTGGGCGCACGGGTCAGCCTGGACAGCCGGATGCTCTCAGAACTGCAGAGGCTGCTGGGAAACGAAAATGTCGTGATGAAATAGCTTTCCTTTTCTGTTGGAATATGCTATAATTACCTGGTTAAAGAGGGTGCGAAAATTGAGGAGACTGGTCCCGGCGCTGATATTGGCCATGCTGCTTTCCGGTTGCGCCGTACCGACTGCCGAATCCATGTACGCCATCCCGGGGCGGCCCAGAGGCTTCGCCCGGCTGGAAGCGGCCATGGATGCGGCCATGGCGGGCCTAACCTATGCAGCACCCACTGCCGGAGAACACCGGCAGACGGTCCAGACTGCCGATCTGGACGGGGATGGGGCGGAGGAATACCTGCTTTTCGCCAAGGGCAATGGGGCGGAGCCTATGCGGGTCCTGATTTTCCGGGCGGAAAATGGGGATTACGGCCTATGGCGGACCCTGACCTGTCCGGGAGAAGAATTTACAAAGGTGGGCTATGCGTCCCTGGACGGCCTGCCGGGGCGGGAGATCCTGCTCGGCATGTCGAACGCCGGCGCTTCTGGGCAGCAGGTTCGGGCCTACGGTTTTTCCGGGAATGCGGAGGAGCTGCTGACGGAATTTTCCTGCGAGGATTTTACCTGGCTGGACCTGAACGGAGATGCTCAGGCGGAGCTGCTGGCCTTGACGGAGGATACGCTGTATCTTTACGACTGGCAGAACGGGCGGCTTCGGTCCGAACAGACCACGCCGTTGTCTGCCTCCAAAGACCGGCAGATTCTCTCCGGAAGTCTGCGGGACGGCACACCGGCTCTGTTTCTGACCGGGCTGGACAGCCAGGAGCGAATGGTCACGGATGTTGTATTTATGGCGGACGGTGTGCTGAACCGGCACGTTCAGCTTTTGGGCAGCCCCAAGGGACAGGGAACGGCCCTGTACCCCAGAGATTTGGACGGGGACGGCGTTGAGGAACTGCCAGAGTTGGTCACGGTGCCCAAGCAGGCGGCTGGCCAGGGCTTTGTGTGCTGGTATGATCTGGATGCTACCGGACAGCGGCGAAACAAAGACTGTATGTATGTGGACCCGGAGGGCCGGTGGGAGATTCTGCTGGGCCGGGACCTGATCGGCCGGGTGACGGCCAGCCGGGAGGGAGCGGAGACCGCCTTTTATCTTTGGGATCCGGCAGACAAGACCGAGACGAAAATTCTCACGGTCTACGCCTTTACCGGGACGGACCGGGAGGAACAGGCCGGGGAGAGCAACCGGTTTGTGCTGTTGCGGACCGGCGGGACCACCTACTGTGCCCGCCTGGAAGTGGCGTCCGGGCGGCTGGAGCTGACCCAGGAGGGGCTGATTACGGGCTTCACCGGATTTTCGGAAACATAGGAAAACGAGGGACGATATGAAAAAGGTACTGATTTTGGAGGACGAGGAAAACATCCGCTCCTTTGTGGTCATCAATTTGCAGCGGGCCGGGTACGCCGCCATTGAGGCGGGAGCCGGTCAGGAAGCCCTGGACCGGCTCCGGGAGAACCCGGACGTGGGCGTGGCGATCCTGGACATCATGCTGCCGGATATGGACGGCTTCGAGGTTTGCCGCCGTATCCGGGCAGCCAATAAACAGATCGGCATCATCATGCTTACTGCCCGGACCCAGGAAATGGACAAGGTCACGGGACTTATGACCGGGGCCGACGACTATGTGACCAAGCCCTTCTCCCCGGCGGAGCTGACCGCACGGGTGGATGCGCTGTTCCGGCGTATTTCCGGGGACGGCATGGCTTTCCAGGACCTTTTGCAGCAGGGGCCCTTCGTCATGGATACCCGGAACCATACGCTGGAAAAGGCCGGGAACAGAGTGCGGCTTACCCAGGTGGAGTACGCCATTATGAAGCTCTTTATGCAGAATCCCGGTCGGGCCTTGCCCCGGGAGAACATTCTGAGCTCCGTGTGGGGGCGGGATTACGAGGGCGACCTGAAGATCGTGGACGTAAACATCCGCCGCCTTCGCATCAAGATCGAGGACGACGCCACCAATCCAACCTATATCACCACGGTCTGGGGCTTTGGGTATAAATGGGGCGCATAAGAAAACGACGGATGAGCCTGCGGAGGCGCTGGCTATGGAACACGGCGGCGGTGGTGGCCTCGGTGGGACTGGTTTGCGCTCTGGCGGTGACGGTGCTGTTCGCCCTGACGGATTACAGCAATCTTCACGCCAACCTGCGCCTGCGGGCGGAGACGGCAGCGGAAGCCCTGAACGGTGTGCAGAATCAGGAATATGAGGACTTTTACCAGACCTGTCTGGATGCGGTCCAGAGCTTTTCCCAGCGGAATACGCTGGAGGTCCAGTTCGTGGATCCGGAGGGAAACGTGCTTTCTACTTCCTACGGCATCCCCACCCCATCCGCATTGAAAACGCCGGAAATCGCGGAGGCAGCCCGGACCCGTGGGGCCCAGGATTACTTCGGCAAGGACCCGGAAACAGGTAAACGCATTCTGGCGGTGTCTGCGCCGATTATCTACCGGAACGGCGAGGTCATCGGCGTGCTGCGCTTCGTGACCGCCATCCGGCGGATGGAACAGCACATCGGCATGGTGTTGGCCATCGGTCTGCTGGCAGCAGCGGGACTGACGGGAGCAACGATCCTGAGCAATCATTACTGCATTCGCTCCATTCTCCTCAGTGTGGCCGAGATTACCCAGAAGGCCCGGCGCATTGCGGGTGGGACCTACGGAATTCAGATCGAGATTCTTTCTCACGATGAGTTGGGGGAGCTGGCGGAAGCCATCAACGACCTGTCAAACCAGCTGAGTCAGAACGAAAAAATGCAGAGCGAATTTATTTCCTCCCTGTCCCACGAACTGCGGACTCCCCTGACCGCCATCACCGGCTGGAGCGAGACGTTGCTGGGCGGCGACACCTTGGATGCGGAGACGGCACGGGGAATGCGCATTATCCTGCGGGAGGCCCGGCGGCTCACCGAAATGGTGGTGGACCTGTTGGATTTTACCCGGATGCAGGACGGGCGCATGACGCTGAACGTGGAACCGGCGGATATTCGCAGCGAATTTGAGGATACGGTGTATATGTATTCCAGCCGCCTGGTCCAGGAGAACATTACCCTGGAACTGGAAGAAAACAATCAGGACATTCCGGAAATCCCCTGTGACGCCAAGCGGCTGCGGCAGGTGTTTCTGAATGTGCTGGACAACGCCGCCAAGCACGGCGGGGAGGGCGGGCGTATCCTGGCCTCCATGCACTATGATGGAAGCACGGTGACCTTCCGTATCCGGGACTTCGGCCCTGGTATTCCGGAGGATGAGCTGTCGCTGGTGAAGAAGAAGTTTTACCGGGGTTCTTCCAAGACCCGGGGCACGGGCATCGGTTTGGCGGTCTGCGAGGAGATCGTGACCATGCACGGCGGGACCCTGACCTTGGAAAATGCGAAGGGCGGTGGCACGCTGGTGACCATTGCGCTGCCTGCGGCTCAATAGAAAGGACATTCCATGAAACAACCATCCAACGAAAAATTCAAGACCATGATCGGCGGACAGGCGCTCATTGAAGGTATCCTCATGCGGGGGCCGGACAAGGACGCCGTGGTCTGCCGCCAGAACGGGGAGCTGGTGACGGAAGTGACCCCCCGGAAGCTGCCGCCGGAAAACTCCCCCAAGCGCTGGCCGCTGATTCGGGGCGTGGTGAATTTCTTCGATTCCCAGGCGGTGGGTATCAAGGCGCTGATGCGTTCGGCGGACCTGTCCCCGGAGGAGACCGGGGAGGAACCCGGTAAAGTAGACCAGTGGCTGGAAAAGAAGCTTGGGGACGAAAAATTCCAGAAGTTTCTGTTGGGCAGCGCTGTGGCGCTGGGTACGGGACTGTCGATTTTGCTGTTTTTCCTGCTGCCCATGATCATCGGCGGGTTTTTCGACCGGTGGGTCAAGAGCAATGTGGCCATTTGCCTGATTGAAGGTCTGGTGCGGATGGCCATTTTCCTGGCGTACATGATCGCTGTGTCCCGGATGAAGGAAATGAAGCGGCTGTTCTCCTATCACGGAGCGGAGCATAAGACCATCCGCTGCTACGAAGCGGGTCTGCCCTTGACCGTGGAGAACGTCCGGGCCCAGACCCGGCTCCATCCCCGCTGCGGCACCAGCTTTCTGCTGGTGGTGATGATCTTGTCCATCCTGATTTTCTCCGTTGCCTCCTCCGTGCTGCTGGCATTGGTGCCGGGGCTGGAGGTCATGCGGGGAACGTTCCTGTACCGGCTCATCATGATTTTATTCAAGCTGCTGCTCCTGCCGCTGGTGGTGAGCGTGGCTTATGAGTGCAACCGCTGGGTGGGGCGGCATGACAATGCCCTGAGCCGGGTGTTGACGGCCCCCGGGATGTGGTTCCAGTATTTCACCACCAATGAGCCGGACGATTCCATGATCGAAGTGGGCATTGCCGCCGTGAAGGCGGTACTGCCGGAGCAGGAAGGTGTGGACCGATGGTAAAAAAGCTGTCGGACCTTTACTTAGAGGCCCGAAAAATCCTGCTGGCCACGGAGAATGCGCAGGATGCCAGCCGGATGGCACGGGACCTGCTGTGCCATGTGACCGGACGGCCCAAGGATGTGCTGCTCACCGACGGCAGCCTGCTGGCCACCGAGGAAGAGTGTGCCGCCATGGATTTTGCCGTGAGCCGGGTACGCAGCGGCGAGCCCCTGGCTTATGTGCTGGGGGAGTGGGAGTTCTACGGCATGCCCTTAAAAGTGGACCGGGATGTTCTCATTCCCAGAGATGACACGGTGGCGGTGGCGGAATTGGCGATTCGCTACGGACTGTTTTTGTCGGAAAAACCGAGAATCCTGGACCTGTGTACAGGCACGGGATGTATCGGGCTGGCTCTGGCCAGCCGTCTGCCGGATGCGAAAGTGACCCTTGCGGATATTTCCCCCAAGGCGTTGGCCGTGGCCCGGCAGAATATGACGGGAAATCACCTGTCCGCACGGGTATCCTGCGTGCAGGCGGATGCCCTGGGGGAGCCACCTGCATTCTTAGGAAAATTCGACATGATCATATCCAATCCCCCCTATATTACCACGGCGGAAATGGCGGAGCTTCCCCACAGCGTCAAGGATTTTGAACCGGCGCTGGCTCTCCACGGCGGCGACGACGGGTTGGATTTTTACCGATCCATTGCGGAGCATTATACGAAAGCCCTGAAAAAGGGTGGGTATTTGTGCCTGGAATTCGGCATGGGTCAGGGAGACGACGTGTGCCGCATTCTGACGGACCATGGGTACACGATTCTGGAACGGACCAGAGACTATAATGACAGAGAACGGGCTTTGATCGCCCAACGGAAGGATGATTGATTATGGCTACCAAAAAACCCAACTATGAAGCCCCCGCTCCCGCAGCGGACAAGAAAAAAGCATTGCAGACGGCCCTGGCCCAGATTGAAAAGAGCTACGGCAAGGGTGCCGTCATGCGCCTGGGCGACAAGCCTGAAATGAACGTGGATGCTATCCCCACCGGTTCTTTGGCGCTGGATGCGGCACTGGGTATCGGCGGCGTTCCCAAGGGACGTATTATTGAGATTTACGGGCCGGAATCCTCCGGTAAAACCACGCTGGCCCTGCACATTCTGGCCCAGGCACAGAAGCTGGGCGGCGAAGTGGCCTTCGTGGACGCCGAGCACGCTCTGGACCCGGTGTACGCCGCCAATCTGGGCGTGGACACGGACAACATGCTGGTGTCCCAGCCGGATACCGGTGAGCAGGCGTTGGAAATTACCGATGCTCTGGTCCGCTCCGGTGCGGTGGACGCGGTGGTTGTGGACTCCGTGGCCGCACTGACCCCCCGTGCGGAGATCGAGGGCGAAATGGGCGACGCCTTTGTGGGTCTGCAGGCCCGGCTCATGTCTCAGGCCCTGCGGAAGCTGGCGGGAACCATTTCCAAGACCAACTGCGTGGTCATTTTTATCAACCAGCTGCGTATGAAGATCGGCGTCATGTACGGCAACCCGGAGACGACCACCGGCGGCAACGCCCTGAAATTCTACGCCTCTGTGCGGCTGGATGTGCGCCGGGTGGAGAGTATCAAAGAGGGCGGCAACGTCATCGGCAACAAGACCCGTGTCAAAGTTGTCAAGAACAAGGTGGCACCCCCCTTCCGGGAGGCCTATTTCGACATTCTCTACGGGCAGGGCATCAGCAAGTGGAGCGAACTGGTGGACCTGGCGGTGCAGATGGACATTGTGCAGAAAAGCGGCAGCTGGTTCTCCATGGGCGAGGAGCGGATCGGTCAGGGCAAGGACAGCGTGAAGACTTATCTGCAGAATAACCCGGAAATCGCCGAAAAAGTGGAGGCCCAGGTCCGGGCCAATCTGATGGCGGCCAGCGGCAACGCCCATGCAGCGGCCACTCCGGCGGAGCGGCCCGTAGCCGTCAGCGCCGACGACTTCAATGACGAGGATTGAGTCCCTGTCGGTCCAGCCGGACAGGGCGGGTCAATACTATGCCAGGCTGTCTGATGGAACCACATTGCGCCTATATCGGCAGAGCATCGAGGACTTTGCCATTACGCCGGGCCGGGAGCTTTCGGAGGAGGAACTCGAATCCCTGAAAGCCGGGGCCTTGGCACTGTCTGCGAAAATGCGGGCGGTGCGCATTGTGTCCGCCGCCAACGTGTCGAAAAAGGATCTGAAGGAGCGGCTGGTGCGGAAGGGCGAGGACCCGGACCAGGCGGATGCCGCCGTGAAATGGATGGAGGATATGGCCATCCTGGACGACGGCCGGACCGCCCGGGAAGTGGTGGAAAAGTGTATCGCCCGTGGCTACGGTCTGAACCGGACCAAACAGATGCTCTATGAAAAGAAAATTCCCAAGGAGTATTGGGACGAAGCGCTGGCGAATTACCCGGACCAGCAGGAGGCCATCGCGTCCTTCCTGTCCGCCCGGCTGAAGGACCCCGGCGACCGGCGGGAGGTCAAGCGGGCCGTGGATGCCCTGCTGCGCCGGGGGCATACTTACAGCCAGATTCAGCGGGCCCTGCGGACGCTGGAAATGGAAAACGACGATGATTTCCGGGAGGAATAACAAATTATGGCAACGATTGGATTTATTTCCCTGGGCTGCGCCAAGAACCAGGTGGACTGCGAACGGATGATGTTCCGGGTCCAGGAAGCCGGGTACACGGTCAGCGACGGGGTGGTGGACTGCGACGTGGTGGTTATTAATACCTGCGGGTTTATTGATTCCGCCAAGAGCGAGGCCATCGATCATATTCTGCGGGTGGCGGAGCTGAAAAAGGCAGGCCGGGTGGGAAAAATTCTCGTGACCGGTTGCCTGTCCCAGCGCTATCCTGATGAAATTCGGCAGGAACTGCCGGAGGTGGACGGCGTTCTGGGCACCGGTAGCTATACGGAGATCGTTCCGGCCATTGAGGAACTGCTGGAGGACAAGCACGTTGAGAACCTGGGGCCCATCGATGCCCCGGAGGTGGAAACGGGCCGCATCATGACGACGCCTGCCCACTATGCCTATATCAAAATCGCCGAGGGCTGTGACAATCGCTGCGCCTACTGCATCATTCCCTACCTGCGGGGCCGGTATCGGAGCCGCCAGATGGACGATGTGCTGTACGAGGCCCGGATGCTGGCCGAAAGCGGCGTGAAGGAACTGATCGTTGTGGCCCAGGACACCAGCCGCTACGGCACGGACCTGCCCGGCCACAAGCGGCTACTGGCTCCTTTGCTGCGGGAACTGTGCAAAATCGAAAAACTCCACTGGGTCCGGGTTCACTATGTGTACCCAGATGAAATTGACGACGAATTGATCGATACCATTGCCCAGGAGAAAAAAATCGTCAAGTATCTGGATATTCCCATCCAGCACTGCAACGACGCCATTCTGAAAAAGATGAACCGCCGGGGCAGCGGCGAATTCGTGGCGGCCTTACTGGCCAAGCTGCGGGAGCGTATTCCCGGACTGGTCATCCGTACCAGCATCATCACCGGCCTGCCCGGCGAGGGAGAGGCGGAATTTGCGGAACTGTGCGAATTCCTGAAAAAGCAGCGCATGGAGCGGGTAGGGGCGTTCCCCTTCTCCCCGGAGGAAGGAACCCCGGCGGCAAAAATGGACTATCCTGACAGTGACGTGGCCCAGCAGCGGGCGGAAATGGTGGAAGAAATCCAGTCCCGCATAATGGACGACTACAACGCCTCCATGGTCGGCAGGACTCTGGAAGTGCTGGTAGACGGCTATGACGAGGATGCCGAGCAGTTCTACGGCCGGACCTACGCAGACTCTCCCGACATTGATGGCCGGGTGTGGATCGCCTGCGACGAACCCCTGACCGTAGGCGACTTCGTGCAAGTGACCATCGACGCCGTGGAGGACGGGGATCTCTGCGGCTATGTGGCGGAGGAATGACCATGACGACTGCAAGTAAAATTACCCTGGTGCGGGTGGCGCTGATCCCCGTGTACATGGTGCTGATGTATCTGAGCAAGGGCGTTCCCGGGGGATTCCTCTGGGGAGCGCTGGCGGTGTTCATTGCGGCCAGCCTGACGGATTTTGTGGATGGGCAGATCGCCCGGCGCTGCAATCAGGTCAGCGATTTTGGCAAGTTTCTCGACCCTCTGGCAGACAAGCTGCTGGTCATTGCGGCCATGGTCATTTTCTGTGAGTGGGGCAAAATGCCCGCCTGGGCAGTGATGATTGTGCTGACCCGGGAATTTGCCGTCACCGGCCTGCGGCTGGTGGCCGTGGGCAAGGGGACCGTTATTGCCGCCGGGATGAGCGGAAAGATCAAGACGGCCACCACCATGATCGGCCTGTGTGCCATGATGGCGTTTCCCACCGTGTCCTGGCTCTGCTGGACGGTGACTGGGCTGATCGTGGTAACGACCCTGTACTCCGGCGTGGAGTATTTCGTGCAGAACTGGAAATGCCTTTGGGATTGATTCGAAACGCCGCCGGGAGTGCTTTCCGGCGGCGTTTCCCGTTTGACCGGCGGGAGAAAGTGTGCTATAATGCAGCTTGCTGGCCTTGGGCCAAATAATCGTTTGTGAGGAACGCTATGAATACGAAAGAGATCGGGGAAATCCGGCGGCACCTGCGCCGGGACCGCAGTAATATTACGGCCATTTACGGCTGCTATGTGAATGACGCCCATCAGATCGTGTCCGAGTCCCGGCTCAGCACCGGGATGATGCCGGAAAACGAGGGAGAAAAGTATTTCGCCATACTCCGCCGGTGCCTGTCCGGCACCCAGGGGAAGAATTTAATTGATCTGACCTTCCGGACCGCCCAGGTGACGGAGGGGGCCGAGCACAAGCTGCTGATGGACCTGCGGCAAAGCAAGCTGGAGGACGAGGAGCTGCGGGGGCAGTTCTTCCGGAAGGTCATGGACAGCCTGGAGTTGGAGGGCAGCTATCTCATCCTGCTGGGCTGCGATACTTACGACGTGCCCTTCAAGAGCAAGGACGGAGAGGGCCAGGCGGACCGCTCCGAGGAAAGCTATACCTATCTCATCTGCGCCATCTGCCCGGTGAAGCAGCCCAAGCCGGGCCTGTGCTATGACCCGGAGAAGCAGGAATTCCACGACGGCGGCCTGCGCAGCACCGTGGGAATGCCGGAACTGGGTTTCCTGTTCCCGGCCTTTGACGACCGGTCCACCAATATCTACAACGCCCTTTACTATAACCATAGCCCCAAGGAAAACTATGAGACTTTCGTGGACACGGTGTTCCACACCCCCGTCCCCAAGCCTGCCTTTGAGCAGAAGCAGTCCTTTGAGGCCCTGCTGGGGGATTCCCTGGGGGAACAGTGCAGCATGGAGGTGGTCCAGGCGGTCCAGAGCGAGTTGGTCCAGCAGATCGAGCTGCATAAGGAAAGCAAGGTCCCGGAACCGCTGCTCATCAACAAGGAGCAGGTGAAGGAAGTCCTCACCGGCTGCGGCATTGCGGAGGACAAGCTGGCCAAGTTTTCCGTGGAGTTCGACGAGGCCTTTGGCTTCGATGCGGAGGTCCATCCCAAGAACATCATCGACAACAAGCGCATGGCCATCCGGACCCCGGACGTGACCATTCAGGTGGACCCGGCCAAGGCGGACCTGGTGGAGACACGGGTCATCGGCGGAGTGAAGTATCTGCTCATCAACGCAGAGGAAAACGTGGAAGTCAACGGCGTGAATATCCATATTGGAGAGTAAGAAAAAGCCAAGAAAAGCCCGGCAGGA
>JALEII010000102.1 GCA_022770345.1 Clostridiales bacterium
CAACATCGGCTACAAGATCGCCCAGCGGCTGGGCGGCTATGAGGCTTACGGTCCCATCCTGCAGGGCCTGAACGCCCCCATCAACGACCTGTCCCGTGGCTGCAATGCCGACGAGGTCTATAAGATGGCCATTATCACCGCAGCACTGGTGTAAAAATCGAAACATTTTGCGCTGAAAAGCGCAGAGTTTCCCAAAGATTAGAAAAAGAGGCCCTCTCGGGCCTCTTTTTTGCACTCTAATGACGTACCATCCCCTTGGCCCCCTCCCAGAGGGGGCTGTCGTGGCGCAAGCCACGACTGGGGGAGTGTGCTTGATTAGAAGTAGGCACTTGCCCGCTCTGAGTAAGGCTCCCTCTACACAGGGGAGGCAGCGCCACGCCATTCCTGCGCATGAAATTCGGCGGGCGGGGCATGCCGCCGCCCCTACAAAGCCACGCCGGAAGATTTTCCCCTTTGGGTACAAAAAACCTCCACAGGGTATTCGTCCTGCGGAGGTTTTCTTTTACTTTGCCTCGGGGGGTGTGAAGTCCAGGGTGAGGGCCTTCATGGTGGGGCGGAGCTGGGTATATTTCACGCCGGCGGAGTCCATCATCCGCTTGGAGGCCAGGGTAGCCGGAGAATCGGCGTACTTGTCAGACAAGTAACAGACTTCCTTCACGCCGCTCTGGATAATGGCCTTGGCGCACTCGTTGCAGGGGAACAGAGCCACATACAGCTTGCTGCCCCGCAGGTCCCGGCCGTTGGCGTTGAGAATGGCGTTCAGCTCGGCGTGGACCACATAGGGGTACTTGGTCTCGCCGCCCTCCCGTTCCCAGGGGTACTCGTCGTCGGAGCAGCCCTTGGGCATTCCGTTGTAGCCGGTGGAAATGATGATATTCTCCGGCGAGACGATGCACGCCCCCACCTGGGTATTGGGATCCTTACTGCGGTGGGCTGCCAGCAGGGCAATGCCCATAAAATACTCGTCCCAACTGATGTAGTCCTTCCGTTTCATAAGGCCCCTCCTTATTCAAAAAAATCCCGCAGAGCGTCCCGGAATTTCTTCCGTTGGGGACTGCTGCCGGTGCCGAGGCTGGCGTCCAGCTTCTGCAGCAGCTCCTTTTGCTCCTTGTTGAGCTTGGTGGGCGTTTCCACCACCACGGTGAACCGGTGGTCGCCCCGATGGCGGGGATTGCCCACTTCGGGGATGCCCTTGCCGGGGAGGGTGAACTCCCGGCCGGTCTGGGTACCCTCGGGCAGATCATAGGTCACTTTTCCGTCCAGGGTCGGCACCTGGATTTGTCCGCCCAGGGCGGCCTGGGTGAAGGAAATGGGCACCTCGCAGAGAACATCCATGCCCTCCCGGGTGAAAATGGGATGGCGCTTTATGCGGATTTGCGTCAGCAGGTCGCCGTTGGGACCGCCGTTCTCGCCCACGCAGCCCTCGCCCCGGACACGGACGCTCTGGCCGTCGTCCACACCGGCGGGAACCTTGACCTTGATCTTTACATTGCGGCGCATGACTTTGCCCTTGCCCCGGCAGGTGGAGCAGGGGTTCCTGATAATCTTACCCTTGCCGCCGCAGGCGGGGCAGACGGTGGTGGACTGCATGGACATTCCCATGAAGTTCTGGGTAGTGCGGACTTGGCCGGAGCCGCCGCACTGCTTACAGGTCTCCACCACGCCGTCGGAGGAACCGGTGCCGTGGCACGCGGCGCAGTTCTCGATCCGCTGGATGGTGACTTCCTTTTCACAGCCGAAGGCTGCTTCTTCAAAGGTCAGGTCCAGCCGGGCGCCTACATTTTCGCCCCGGCGGGCTGCCTGCTGGGCACTGGCCCGGCGAGAGAAGCCGCCGCCGAAGAATTCACTGAAAATGTCGCCCATGTCGCCGAAATCTCCGAATCCGGAGAATCCGCCGCCGTAGCCTGCACCGCCGCCGGGGGCATAGTTGGGGTCCACGCCGGCAAAGCCGTACTGGTCATAGCGGGAGCGCTTCTGATCGTCGGACAGGACCTCATAGGCCTCGCCCACCTCCTTGAACTTCTCCTCGGCGTCCTTGTCGCCGGGGTTCCGGTCCGGGTGGTACTGCATGGCCTTTTTTCGGTAGGCCCGTTTAATTTCATCGGTGCTGGCGGTCTTTTCGACGCCCAGCACCTCGTAATAATCTCGTTTATCTGCCAAAGTTGTTCACCTCTTGAAAAGAGTGGATGGGTCGCCCCGGAGGGGGATTTTGCTTTCTCCTATATACACATAGAGAGGGGCAGTCGAAGGACTGCCCCTCCGGGTGTTCTTTTAGTCGACCGTCTCGTAATCGGCATCCACCACGCCGTCATCGCCGGGCTTATTACCGCCCTGGCCGCCGGTGGGCTGGCCGTCCTGAGGCGCTGCATTCTTATAGAGCTTCTCGCTGACAGCGTAGAAGGCCTTCTGGACCTCGTCGGTAGCGGCCTTGATGGCGGCCACGTCATTGCCCTTGTTCAGTTCCTTCAGCTTGTCAACGGCGCTCTGGATGGAGGCCTTCTCGCTGGCGTCGATCTTGTCGCCCAGTTCGCCCAGGGTCTTTTCGGTCTGGTAGACCACCTGATCGGCGGTGTTGTGGGTATCCACTTCTTCCTTCCGGGCCTTGTCCTCGGCGGCGTACTGCTCGGCCTCATGGACGGCCTTGTCGATGTCCTCCTTGGACAGGTTCGTGGAAGCGGTGATGGAGATCTGCTGCTCCTTGCCGGTACCCAGGTCCTTGGCGGAGACCTTCACGATGCCGTTGGCATCAATATCAAAGGTAACTTCGATCTGCGGCACGCCGCGGGGAGCCGGAGCAATGCCGGTCAGCTGGAAGCGGCCCAGAGTCTTGTTGTAAGCGGCCATTTCCCGCTCACCCTGCAGGACATGGACCTCCACGGAGGTCTGACCGTCGGCAGCGGTGGAGAAGATCTGGCTCTTGCGGGTAGGAATGGTGGTGTTCCGGTCGATGAGACGGGTGAACACGCCGCCCATGGTCTCAATGCCCAGAGACAGCGGGGTCACGTCCAGCAGGACCACGTCCTTCACGTCGCCGGTCAGCACGCCGCCCTGGATGGCAGCACCCACGGCCACGCACTCATCGGGGTTGATGCCCTTGAAGCCCTCGTTGCCGGTGATGTTCTTCACGGCCTCCTGCACGGCAGGGATACGGGTGGAACCACCCACCAGCAGAACCTTATGCAGGTCGGAGGCCTTCAGACCTGCATCGGACATAGCCTGACGGACAGGCTTCATGGTCCGCTCCACCAGGTCGGCGGTCAGCTCATTGAACTTTGCACGGCTCAGCGTCACGTCCAGATGCTTGGGGCCGGTGGCGTCGGCGGTGATATAAGGCAGGTTGATGTTGGTGGTGGTCATGCCGGACAGCTCGATCTTGGCCTTCTCGGCGGCCTCCTTGAGACGCTGCATGGCCACACGGTCGCCGCTCAGGTCGATGCCCTCGGCCTTCTTGAACTCGGAGACCAGGTAGTCCATGATGCGCTGATCGAAGTCGTCGCCGCCCAGATGGGTATCACCGGCGGTCGCCAGCACCTCGATGATGCCGTCGCCGATGTCCAGAATGGACACATCAAAGGTACCGCCGCCCAGGTCGTAAACCATGATCTTCTGCTCGCTTTCCTTGTCCAGGCCATAGGCCAGAGCAGCGGCAGTAGGCTCGTTGATAATCCGCTTCACGTCCAGACCGGCGATCTTACCGGCATCCTTGGTGGCCTGCCGCTGAGAGTCGGAGAAGTAAGCGGGGACGGTGATGACCGCCTCGGAAACGGTCTGGCCCAGATAAGCCTCGGCGTCGGCCTTCAGCTTCTGAAGGATCATGGCGCTGATCTCCTGGGGGGTGTAGTTCTTACCGTCAATGGAAACGTGATAATCCTCGCCCATGTGACGCTTGATGGAAGAAACGGTCCGGTCGGCGTTGGTGACGGCCTGACGCTTTGCCACCTGACCGACCATACGCTCGCCGGTCTTGGAGAATGCCACCACGGACGGGGTGGTGCGGTTGCCTTCGGCGTTGGGGATGACGACGGGTTCGCCGCCTTCCAACACGGCAACACAGGAATTGGTTGTACCAAGGTCAATACCAATAATCTTGCTCATAATGTTTGTCCTCCTATATATGGATGAAAGAATTTACTGT
>JALEII010000015.1 GCA_022770345.1 Clostridiales bacterium
ATACGGGCCGGTCCCATCAGATTCGGGTCCAGTTCGCCAGCCGGGGCTTCCCGCTTGTCGGGGACCATAAATACGGCTCCCGGGACGTCCGAACGGCCCCCATGCTGTTCTCCTACCGCATCACCTTCCCCTGGAAGGGGGAAAATCGGAGGTTTACCGCCCTTCCGGACTGGGCAGAAGGGCCTTTTCCCGGAGAAAATATCAGCCGTAGCCGATAACGTCCGCAGCGGCCCAACCGATAGGAATGGCCATCCAGATGCCGTTCTCCCCCAGCATGGGCGAAAGGGCATCGGCCAACACCACCCGCAGCCCCGGCAATGCCCCAGCGAAATTCCAGCATAAACAACGGGTCCAGCCCAATGTTCAGCAGTGCCGACACGCCCAGGGACCACAGCGGGGCCACGGAATTGCCCAGCGCACGCAGCAGGCAGGCGAAGAAGTTATAGACGGAAGTTGCCGGCAGTCACGTGAAAAATGCCCCTGCTTGCAGCAGGGGCGCACTGATACTTATCCCATTCGCGTTTTACCGGCGGCGGCTTTTGGTGCGGTGGTCGGAATACTGCCGGATGGAAGAGATCTTACTGTCGGACTCCGACATGAACTGCTTCAGCTTTTCTTCAAAAAGCTGGTCGGCAGTCTTGGGGACAGCGGGAGCGGCAGGGGCCCGATTGGGACGGCCGTTGCCTTCCCGGCGGGGCGCAGCGTTGTTCCGGGGGCGGTTATTGTCCCGGGCAGGCTTCGGCTCCAGGCGCTTGATGGACAGGTTGATCTTTCCATTTTCGTTGCCGATGACCATGACCTTCACGTCCTGGCCCTCCGTCAGATGCTGACGGATGTCGCTGACGTAGGTATTGGCTACCTCCGAGATATGTACCATTCCGGTACGGTTCTCCGGCAGCGTGACGAATGCGCCAAAATTGGTAATGGACTTGACCTTACCCTCCAAGATGTCTCCAACAGTGAACTCCATATTTCCTTTCTTTCCTCCATGTTTTAGGGTGTTACTTTGTGTCGAAAAGGACGGTGTCCGGCAGGTACAGCCCCAGCTCCTCCTGAGCGATGCGAACGATGGTGTCCACGCTGCCCAGCTTGCTCAGGTATTCCTCCAGCTGCTCGTTGCGTTTCTCCAGGTCCAGAGCCTGCTGGCGCAGAGCCGCCGTGTCCCGCTTGGCGGTGTGGATGGCAAGGCCCGCCACAGCCATGGCGGCGATGCAGACGCACAGCATCACCAGCAGAGCGATCCGGGTCCCCAGTGCGCTGCGCTGGAAAACCACCCGGCTTTTTGTTTCCTTTGCCACAGGCGCTCCCTCCGTTTTCCCGCCGTCGTTCCCGACGTTTTTCTCCTGCTATTGTACCCGATTTTTTCCCGGATGCAAATACTTTTTTTCGAATTTCCACGACTTTTTTGAAAAATTTTTTCTTCATGCCCCGGAGCGTGCCAAAAATCCGCCCCAAATGCCCCCAAATGCCCCGGAACAGCCCGCCCAGCAGCCAGTCGAATATCCATTTCCCCGCCCCGAGGCCCAGGAGCATTCCCAGGGTGTAGCTCATACGGATATCCCCCCGGCACACCCGGAAGCTGACCTCCAGCCAGCCCCGGAAGGCGGCAGGAAGAAGCAGCAGGTCCGCCAGGGCGGCGTGACGACTGCGCAGTGGGTCCAGAAAGGCATCCAGAAGCCCCAGGGCCAGTCCCACCAGCCAGGCCGCCGCCAGACCGGCGGCGCTGCGGCGGATCATCCCAGCAGCCTCCGGAAGAAGCCCCCGGCCTGCCGGGGTTCCTCATAGACCAGGGAGGACACATTTCCCTCCACGGCCACCTGGCCCCCTTCCGCTGTCAACTGCCGCAGGGAAAGCCCCTTTCCCTGGACGATCAGCGTCCCCAGGCCCGTATGCAGCACCACGCCCTGCTCGTCAAAGCTGACCACCTCCGTCACGCCGGTGACGCTGAGGCTCCTGCGCTCGTTAAGGGTCAGCTTGTGGGGCAAAACTTTCTTTTCCTCGGCCACGGCCATTCCCCCTTTGCTTTGGGAACAGCCTATGCGAGCGCCGGAGAGGATATGCTCATTTCTGTCCGTATAATTTCCGCATTTCCGTTTTTGCCCGCCGGACCTCCTCGTCCATCTCCCGTGCGGAAACCCGCAGCACCCCGGAGCGGAGAGAGGAAAGCTGGATGAGGCCGTCGGAGGTCGCCACCTTGACCTGATCGTTTTTACCGATCTCCTCCACCAGACTTTCGATATAGGCATCCGCCGTCTGATTTTCCCTGGTGTACACCACAGAAATATTGTGGAATCGTTCCTTTTCACCGGGATTCCCCGGCACCTTGTAGCCGTCAAATACAACAATCAGCGTACATTTCCGGAAGCCCGCAAAGCTGGACAAATCGTTCAGCAGATGCCGCCGGGCGGCAGACAGGTCGCTTTTCGCCGTGTCCGCCAACTCCGCCCAGCAGAAGATCATGTTGTAACCGTCCACGATCCAGGTAGTCTTTCTGGGGGACCGGATGACCAGCTTTTCCTGTGGGTCCCCCCGCTCCTTGGGTCGGTAAAGTGTGGTGGTCTGCTCCCCGAATTCCCGACGCAGTATGGCCTCCAAGGCCCGGTCGTCGGACTCCAAATTCCCCAGAATCAGCCCCGGCCGGTCCACTTTCAGGGCGCTTTCCAGGTGCATCTGCTCAAAAACATGGTCCCACTTCACGATAACGCCGCTGCCGTGGGCGCAGAATACGCTGTCCGGGGTGTTGGCGGTGTCCGCCTCCGGATCGTAAGCCCGCTGGGCAATGACTTCCTCGGCGTTATGACACACATCGTACCCGGCAGGGGAAAGCTGCAGGCTGCCCCGGCCTTGGGTGTAGGCTGCTACCTCCTGGGGATAGTCCCCCAGACCGGCCACCGGCAGCCGCCCCCGGAGGACGGCAAATTCCCCGTTCTGCTCCGGCGGCTCCGCTTCGCCACCCATGACCCGGATGTCCGTAATGCCCCGGCCCACCTGATTGGCGGGAACCGTCAGAGTAAAGGCGTACCAGGGTTCCAGCAGCACACTTTCCGCCTGCATCAATCCCTGACGCACTGCCCGATAAGTGGCCTGCCGAAAGTCGCCGCCTTCGGTGTGCTTCACATGGGCCCGGCCGGTAAGCAGGGTGATTTTCATATCCGTAATGGGGGCCCCAGTGAGGACGCCCAGGTGAATTCTCTCCGCCAGATGGGTCAGCACCAGATTCTGATATTGTGGCTCCAGTACATCCACTGGACACCGGGTGGAAAATACCAGTCCGCTGCCACGCTGCCCCGGCTCCAGCAGCAGATGGACCTCGGCGTAATGCCGCAATGGCTCAAAATGGCCCACGCCCTCCACCGTATTGGCGATGGTCTCTTTATAAAAGATGCGGCCCTCGTCGAATTCCGCCGAGATACCGAACCGCTCCTGCAAAATGCTGCCCAGCACCTGAATCTGCACCCGGCCCATGAGACGCAGACGGATCTCCTTCAGGCACTCGTCCCATTCCAGCTTGAGAAGCGGGTCCTCCTCTTCCAACTGCCGCAGCTTGCCCAGTACCGTCACCGGGTCGTCGCCCTTGGGCAGCTTCAGCCGGTAGGTCATCACCGGCTCCGTTTCCATGGTCTCCATAGGCGGCTCGGCCCCCAGACTCTGGCCCGCATAGGTCCCGGTCAGGCCCGTTACCGCCAGGATTTCCCCGGCATTTGCTTCCTCCACGGGGGTAAATTTCTCCCCGGAGTAGATCCGCAGCTGCTGGATTTTTTCCTCGCAGGCTTCGCCCGTTTTGTTTGCATAACGCAATCCTTGCCGGACCCGCAGTCTGCCCCCGGTGAGCTTCATCCAGGTGAGCCGGTTGCCCTGGGGGTCCCGACTGATTTTATAGACCCGCGCGGCAAATTCGGCTTTCCAGGAATTCCGGGGAGCCAGCCGGTCCAGCAGTTCCAGCAAGTCCTCCACCCCGTCCATTTTCAGTGCCGAGCCGAACAGGCAGGGAAACACCCGCCGCCCGGCGATGAGGCCCTGGACCTGGGCCTCCGTAACCCGACCGGTCAGGAGATAGTTTTCCAGCAGAGCCTCGTCACACAGGGCGCATTGCTCGTCGATTTGGGCCTGGGAAAAATCGATGCACCCGACGGAAAAGGTCTTTTGCAGCTGGGCCATCAGGTCCTCCCGGCTTTTTCCCGGCAGGTCCATTTTGTTCAGGAACAGAAACACCGGCACCTGATAGCGTTCCAGCTGCCGCCAGAGGGTCAGGGTATGCGCCTGGATGCCGTCGGTGCCGGAAAAAACCAGCACGGCGCAGTCCAGCACCCCCATGGCCCGCTCGGCTTCGGAGGAAAAGTCCACATGCCCGGGAGTGTCCACCAGGGTAATGCGCCGGTGGGCGGTTTCCAGCCGGGCCAGCTTGGAGAAAATCGTAATGCCCCGGCGGCGCTCCAGATCGTCGGAATCCAGCAGCGTGTCCCCGTGGTCCACCCGACCCAGGGCCCGCCTGGCCCCGGCAGCGTAGAGCAGTGCCTCGGAGAGGGTCGTCTTTCCCGCATCCACATGCGCCAGCAGCCCGATATTGCAGACCGTTTTTTCCGTTTTCTGGTCCATAGTCCGCCCCCCTTTCCAGTAATTGGCATTATTATACCACGAATCCCCCATTTCGCCAACCACAGATCGATAAAAATTCCGGCTCCTTTGAGCCGGGAAAACATGCTTTTGTAATGAGCTGCGTTTTCAAAAGTGGAACATTCAAAGCCCATGAAATTTCACCTCTTTGGGTCATTCTACCGGCAGTCCGTTCTTCTGTATGGAACTCCCTTTTTTCTCTGAAAATCATTTCCGAATTCTACCATTTTCTTCCGAGTCTCCCACATTCTGGTTAAAAGCCCCTCCGGTCTGAAAACCGGAGGGGCTTCTCTTATTTTGTGGTCAGGTTCTGATTGTTCCGGGCCTTCTTCTGCTGGTTCAGCCAGACCTTCATCACCAGACTGTGTGGCAGCAGCTTCACAAGCCGCACCTGGCGGCGGACCGGAGCACCATGGATGGACACATCCTTCTTGGTCTTGTACAGGTCATGGAGGCCGGTGGCCACCACGTCCCTGGCCTCGTAGAGCCGGTCGAAATACTGGACCTCGTTGCCGCCGTTGGTCTGGAAAGCGTGATTGAAGAACTCGGTCTTGACCCAGCCGGGGTTCATGGCCATCATCCGCACGCCCTTGCCCTTCAATTCCTGATTCATGGCCCGGGTATAGCTGAGGACGAAAGCCTTCGTGGCCCCATACGTCGTAATATAAGGCACCGGCTGGAAGGCGGACAGGCTGTCCAGCTGCAAAATGTGGCTCCCGGCAGGCATATACGGCAGGGTCAGCCGGGTCATCACCAGCAGGGCCTTACAGTTCAGGTCGATCATCCGGGCCTCATCTTCGATGGGTATTTTTTCAAAGCTGCCGAATTTTCCGAAGCCTGCGGCGTTCACCAGGAGCCGGACCTCCGGCTTTTCCTGTTCCAGCAGGGCCGCATACTCCCGGAAGCTCTCCTCATTGCCCAAGTCCAGGCACACAGGACGGACCTTGGCCCCGCACTGGCCGTTCAGGGCTTCCAGAGCCTCTTTCCGCCGGGCGATCGCCCAAATCTCATCCACCTGCTCATAGGCGGATAATTGCAGTGCGAACTGCTTTCCCATACCGGAGCTGGCTCCGGTCACAACTGCGATCTTCATGGTCATTCCTCCATTTTTTGTTCCTGCCGCCACCGGAGTGCCGCAGCGGCCAGGGCAATTTTGTCATTGGGCAGCGTCTCCTCCACCACGCAGGAAAGCAGGTAATCCAGGCACGCCCCCAGTTCTTTTCCCGCCGGGAAGCCCAGGTCCATCAGGTCTGAGCCCTTCACGGCCAGGTCCCGGAGACTCAGGCAGGCGTTTTCCTGTCGAATTCTCTCCAATACCGCCTCCACGGCGGCGAAATCCGGTTCCGGGTCGCCCATTCCGGTGCCTTTCCCGGAAAAATCCGCTTCTTGCAGGGTCAGGAGCCGCTCCACGGTCTCCATGCCGTACCGGCTCACCCGGCGGCGCAGGACCTTCCGGTCCGGGGGCATGGGGGTCATGTGCAGGCGAATCAGCGTCACCACCTGCTCCCGCAGGGCCGTGGGAGCTTTCAGGTCCCGGAGGGCCCGGTCCGCCAGATCGGCACCGACCTCCGCATGGCCATGGAAATGACCCCTGCCGGTCTCGTCGGCGGTGAAGCAGACAGGTTTCCCCACGTCATGGAGCAGCGCCGCCCAGCGGATCACCAGTTCCGAAGGAACCTGGGCCACCACCCGTGCCGTATGGCCGTAGACATCGTAAGCATGGTGGGGGCTGTGCTGGTCAAAGCCCAGCGTGGGCTTCAACACCGGCACGGCCTCGGCCAGGATGGGACCATAGCGGAGGAGCAAATCCGCATCCGCCAGGGTGATAAGTTTACATAATTCGTCATATACACGTTCCCTGGCCAATAAATTCAGGTTTTCCTTCAGGGAAAACATACATTTTTCCGTATTCTCTTCAATTTTCAGGTGTTCTCTGGCGGAAAACCGGACCCCACGTAAAATTCGCAGGGCATCTTCCGTAAACCGCCGTTCCGGGTCCCCCACTGCCCGCAGGATCTTCTTTTTCAGGTCCTCCGCCCCGCCGAAGGGATCTCGCAGGCCCCGCCTGGGGGAATAGGCCATGGCATTCACCGTGAAATCCCGGCGAGCCAGGTCCTCATCAATATCCTCCACAAAGGCCACCCAATCCGGGTGCCGGGCATCGGAATAGGTCCCTTCCGTCCGGAAGGTGGTAATTTCGATCAGTCCAATGTCCGTGGAAATGCCCACCGTGCCGTGCTTCAGGCCGGAAAGGACCTGCGTCCGGTCCGCAAAGATCCGCTGAATTTCGTCCGGCTTTGCAGCGGTACAGAGGTCATAGTCGTGAGGTTCCCGGCCCATCAGGGCATCCCGGACGCAGCCACCCACAGCATAGGCTGCATAGCCGTTCTTCTCCAGCCGGTCCAGACATTCCTTCACCGGTCCCGGCAGGGTCACAACAGCGTCTTTTTCCCCGTCGTCCAGCAGCATCCAAAGGACCATGGTCCCATAAAACGGGGCCGACTGGCCGG
The DNA here is from genome assembly GCA_022770345.1 of Clostridiales bacterium. Taxonomy (GTDB): domain Bacteria; phylum Bacillota; class Clostridia; order Oscillospirales; family Oscillospiraceae; genus Faecousia. Next base: position 7,125 of record JALEII010000015.1, read on the forward strand.
GAATGGCCATCAGACAGGCCCCGGCGGCCAGGAGGGAAAACACATCGGTTCTTTTTCGGCTGCCGCCGCCCAGAAGCAGGGCGCAGCGCTGATAGCAGGCCACCAGCAGCGCCGCCGAGCCGATGACCGGCAGGGCATACTTCACCAATTGCGGGCACCAACTCCACTGGCGGTACTGCCAGATAAGATGAGCCAGGAAATACACATTCACCATCAGCAAGGCTCCGGCGGGAGTCCGCCGTCCGGTGAATCGGGTAAAGCCTGCATAAAAGAGGCAAATTGCCGCCAGAACGCCCAGCACCCCGGCCCACAGGGACAGGCTTCCCGTCTCCCCCAGGTATCGGCTGATCTCCGCAACGCCCAGACCGACACCGGCGACCATGGCTCCGAAGCCCGCAAATTTTCGGCTGTCGTCAGTCTCCACCGGCTCCGGCAGTCGCAGGCCGAAAATCAAGGTCAATACCAGCACCAGCAGCGCTGCCCCGAAGGTCAGGCCGTTCATCAGCGGTGCATTCATCACCAGGCCCCGGCTGTCCACATGGGACAACGCCACAGACCGACAAATGCCCCCCGCCACGCCCAAGGCCATGACGGCGGCTTTCAGAAGAACTCTTTTTTTCATACGGACCGCCTCCTTCCCTCAGCGTTTGACAAGGAAATCCAAAATCCACAAAATTCCGCTCAGCACCGGCTGGTGCAGCAAATAGATCCAAAGGGAATTCCGGCCGCACAGGCACAGGAACCCCAGCACCGGCTCATCTCCGGTGCATTGGGGGAACCGGCTTTTCCGGTTCCGGTAGGCCGTCTTTCCCAAAGCCCCGCCCATGAGAAAAAAGCCCAGATGGGGAAGCAAGGGAAAATAATCGCTGGAAGCGAAGGTCGGCGTCAGGAAGCCCAACGGAATGAGCCAGGGGAAATCCACCCGGATGGAATCGCGAAGCCACACACCCAGGACGGCCAGAATAAGGCCCAAGCCCAGAAGAGCTTTCCAGTCCCACTTCGCAAAGATTGGCCACAGGAGCATACAGATGCCCAGGCAATGCAACACACCAAAGTAAATGATAACACCCCGGTCCGCAAGGCCAAAGGCCGCCATGGCCCAGGTGACCAGGAAGCACAGAAAGCCCCCGGCCAGCACCGTCAGGCCCCGGCGCACCGGGCGGCTGCCCAGGGTGGCGCAAAGACCGGACAAAATCAGAAACAGACTTCCGGCCCACTCCTGAAAGTCCACGAACCAAGCCGGCAAATTCCAGCCGACAAAGCCGTACAGCTCCGTCAAATCGTAGATCAGGTGGATGAGGACCATGCCCAGCAGGCACAGCCCCCGGAAGGCGTCCAATTCCCAGATGCGCTTTTTCAATTCTGGTGCTCCTGCTCAGCGGCCTCTTCCTCCAGCACCCGGTAAGCCACCTTACCCACCAGGGTCTTGGGCAGTTCCTTCCGGAACTCCAGTTCTCTGGGCATGGCGTACTTGGCAATATGATGGCTGCAATAGTCCAGAATATTCTTCTTCAATTCCTCCGTGGGCTCCACGCCGGGCATGGGGACCACATAGGCCTTCACCCGCTGGCCCCGGTAATCGTCCTTCACGCCAATGACGCAGGACAGCAAAACCTTTTCATGTCCGTCGATGATGTTTTCCAGTTGAGAGGGGTACACATTATAACCGGAGGTAATGATCATCCGCTTGATGCGCTGGCGGAAATATACGAAGCCGTCCTGGTCCATGAAGCCCAGGTCGCCGGTATGGAGCCACACCCGGCCGTCAAAGTGCCGCCGGAGGGTCTGGGCCGTCTCGGTGGGATTATCCATGTAGCCAAGCATGACGGTGGGACCGGAAATACAGATCTCGCCCTCGGTATTGGGCTCCACTTCCTCCGTAGTACCCACCCTGACGATTTTATAATAGGTATCCGGGAAGGGTACGCCGATGGAGCCGGAACGGGCATAGTCCTTGGGCGTCAGGCAGGAAGCGGTGACACATTCGGTGGTGCCGTAACCCTCCCGGATCTGCTCGGTGCAGCCGTGCTCCTTCAGGAAGGCATCTACCTTCTTCTTCAGCTCCGGGGACAGGCTGTCGCCGCCGGAGAAAATGCCCTTCAGGAAGCTCAGGTCCGCATCCTGCAGGCCGTCCGCCCGTAAAAGAGCCTCAAACAGCGTCGGCACGCCGGGAATCAGCTGGGGCTTCTGCTTGATGAGGATGTTGGCATACTCCTTGATGCTGAACTGAGGCACCAGGATGCAGGTAGCACCGCCAATCAGCACCGTGTGGATGCCAATGCCCAGGCCGAAGCCGTGGAACACAGGCATGATAGAGAGCATCTTCATGCCGGCAATGGACTTGAAGCCGGAAGCGGCGATGGTCTGCAGCCCCAGCGCATTGAAGTTCAGGTTGGAGAGCATGATGCCCTTCGTCGTTCCGGTGGTGCCGCCGGAATAAAGGATTGCGCCGCAATCATTGGCCTTGCCGGTGCTCTTGGGCAGGGTCACATCCTTGCCGGAGCTGGTCAAATCCGTCCAGAGGGTATAGCCCTTCTTGGGCAGCTTGGGGATCCGCCGGGCGGCCTTGGTCATGGGGTACAGCACACTCAGGGGGAAGGGCAGCTCGTCGGCGATCTTGGCAATAATGACCTTGCAGTCGTCATCCAGCTGGGGCAGGATTTCGGCCACTTTCCCGTAGAACTGATCCAGGGTCAGCACAGCCTTGGAATGGGACGCGTTCAGGTAAAAAGCGATTTCCTGGGCAGCGGACAGGGGGTGAATCATGTTGGGAATGGCTCCAATACGGTTCAGGGCATAGAAGCAGTCCAACGCCTGAGGGGTGTTGGGCATGCAGATGGTCACCCGGTTCCCCTTGCGGATGCCCAGCTTCACCAGGCCCTTGGCGGCCCGGTCGATCCGCTGGATAAATTCTTCATAGGTGGTTCCCTTTCCCATAAAGGTATAGGCCAGGGTCTTTGGATATTTCTTAGCGGTCTCCGCCACCATCTGATACATGGTCAGACGGGGATAGTCCAGAGAGGCCGGTGTATTGCCGTAGTAAGCCCGCCAGGGGGCGGTCAGTGCGATTCCCATAGTTTCCAGTTTCCTTTCTTCGCCGTTCAAAAGACGGCATAGGGCATTTCCCTGCTTATTATAACAGGCTGCGCCGGGAATTTCCACCCCCGAAACGAAAAAACTCGTGTTCGGGGGCTTGTTTCTCCGGGCAAAGACCGGTATAATAGAAGGCAAATCGCAAATTCGGAGGTTTTGGAATGTTAATGGGTGCGATTGCCGCATTGTCGGCGATTTTTTCTGTGCTGATCTGCTTCGGCGCAAATGGGTTTGGCACACTTGCCTGGCTGTGGATATTGCCGGTGAGCTTTGTGGGACTGTTCCTGGGACTGGCGATTCTGGCGTTTCTGGCGCTGTGGGGACTGACGGCCATCGTGGACATGAAGAGCCCTCAGGAGGAGGACAGCAAATTCTACCGCTGGCTGACCTATCTCTACATCGATGCTGTCTTTGTAATTTTACAGACCCGGTTCCACACCACCGGACTGGAACATGTACCCAAGGACGGCCGCTTTCTGCTGGTGTGCAACCACCTGAACGACCTGGACCCCCTTTCCCTGCTGAAACACTTCAAAAAGAGCCAGCTGGCCTTCATCTCCAAGCGGGAGAATGACGAAAAGTTCATCGTGGGCAAGCTGATGCACAAGATTCTCTGCCAGCCCATCAACCGGGAAAACGACCGGGAGGCTCTGAAAACCATCGTCAAGTGCATCCAGATTCTGAAAGAGGACAAGGCCTCCATCGCCGTGTTCCCGGAGGGCTACACCAGCCGGGACGGGAAACTGCATGCTTTCCGCAGCGGCGTGTTCAAAATTGCCCAGAAGGCCAATGTGCCCATCGTGGTCTGCACCATTCAGAATTCCCAATATGTTTTCCGCAACGCCAAGCATTTGAAGCCCACGGACGTCTGCCTGCATCTTCTCACGGTCATTCCCGCCGAGGAGGTCCAAAGCTCCAAGACCGTGGAGCTGGCCGAGCACATCCACGACATGATGGCCGCCGATCTTGGAGAATAATTGGCGAAAAGCCTTGATTTCCCCGGCAATGCCATGTATAATAAAGTGTATTTTCCCGGAAAGAGCCAAGTGGGAGGTAAAAATAATGAAAAACAGTGAAAAGACTCTGGACATGATCGTAAATCTCTGCAAGAACCGTGGCTTTGTCTACGCCGGTTCCGAAATTTACGGCGGTCTTGCCAATGCCTGGGACTACGGCCCCTTGGGCGTGGAATTTAAGAACAACGTGAAACGGGCGTGGATGAAGAAGTTCGTCCAGGAAAGCCCCTACAATGTGGGTCTGGATGCAGCCATCCTGATGAACCCCACCACCTGGGTCACCACCGGCCATGTGGGCAACTTCTCCGACCCTCTGGTGGACTGCAAGGCCTGCGGCGCCCGTCAGCGGGCGGACAAGCTCATCGAAGCCAGCGAAAGCGGCAAAGGCGTGAATGTGGACGCCATGAGTTTCGAGGAAATGGACAAGTTCGTGGCCGAGCATGAAGACGTGGTCTGCCCCAACTGCGGCAAGCACAACTTCACCCCCATCCGGAAGTTCAACCTGATGTTCAAGACCAAGATCGGCGTCACCGAGGACTCCTCCTCCGACGTGTATCTCCGGCCGGAGACCGCTCAGGGCATTTTCGTGAACTTCGCCAACATCCAGCGGACCACTCGGAAGAAGCTGCCCTTCGGCGTGTGCCAGGTGGGCAAGGCCTTCCGGAATGAGATCACCCCGGGCAACTTCACCTTCCGGACCCGGGAATTCGAGCAGATGGAGTGCGAATTCTTCTGCCAGCCGGGCACGGACCTGGAGTGGTTCGCCTACTGGAAGGATTTCTGCAAGAACTGGCTGATCTCCCTGGGCATTCCAGCGGAGTCCCTGCGGCTCCGGGACCATGAGCCTGCCGAGCTTGCCTTCTATTCCCGCGCCACCACCGACATCGAGTATCAGTTCCCCTTCGGCTCCGGCTGGGGCGAGCTGTGGGGCATTGCCGACCGGACCAATTACGACCTTGGCCGCCATCAGGAGGCCTCCGGCAAGAGCCTGGAATACTTCGATCAGGAAAAGAACGAGCATTATATTCCCTACGTCATCGAGCCCAGCCTGGGCTGTGACCGGGTGGCTCTGGCCTTCCTGTGCGAGGCCTACGACGAGCAGGTAGTGGGTCAGGACAAGAACGGCAAGGACGACGTCCGCACCGTACTGCACCTGCATCCGGCCCTGGCGCCCTTCAAGGCCGCCGTGCTGCCCCTGAGCAAGAAGCTCTCCCCCAAAGCCGAGGAAATTTACCATGAGCTGCAGAAGGATTTCATGGTGGACTTCGACGATTCCGGCTCCATCGGCAAGCGTTACCGCCGGGAGGACGAGATTGGTACGCCCCTGTGTGTCACCGTAGACTTCCAGACCGTGGGGGATGACAAAACGCCCGCCGACAACTGCGTCACCGTCCGGGACCGGGACACCATGGAGCAGGTCCGTATCCCCGTCGATCAGCTGAAAAATTATATTGCCGACAAGTGCCGGTTCTGAGAAACGAACATCTCCGGGTTCCAAACGGGACCCGGAGATGTTTGTTTGCCAGGGCAGGCGGAGGTGGGGCGGCAGACACCTCCGGCGAGGGATCTTTCTTTACTTTCCCGTATAATAGGGGTCCAGCCACCAGGTGCCGCTATTGCTGTTCAGCATTTCGCTGCTGCGCCGCTCTCCGCTGGGATAGAAGGCAATAAACTCACCGCCGGTGGCAATGGTACTGTAGTATCCCGCCTCCCGCTTTGTATTCGTGGAAAAATTCCAATAAATCACTCGGTTATCGCATTTTCCCTGTTCTTGGAAGCGAAGTTTGTGCAGTGCCAGATCATAGCGTGTCCACGGGCAGTCAGGGTCTCTCAAATCTTCCAGATATTGGTCGAAACTGACGTATTCCCCATCCTTCAAAAGCGCATAGTACGCCTGGGGCGTCACATATTTGCGCTCCACCCGAATGCAAGGCTCCGTCCAGGACTCCCGCATATCCGTTTGGGCATCCCAGTCGTCTATATGAAGCTCCACTTCCACATTGGAGATTACCCTTACCAATTGTACCGTGCCATACACATATTCCCCATCCCGGATGGAGCGGGGCAGATCGTCCAGCACCCGTTCCACCGTGCCATCCACCAGATAAATTCGATAGAGGCCGTCGTGGTCCTCGTCCACGGCATCCAGGAAATAAACGCACTGGTCGATAAAATCGCCACTCTGGAGCCGCCCGTCAGGGCTTTCCCACAGGACCTGATATTCGCCGGTGGGGTACATCATGACCAGTTTCGTCCGGTCCTGCGTAACGGCAAGGAAACGCTTTCCATCGCCTACGACACCGAGCGTAGGCTCCGTGTACATCAGCGTGGCTTCCTCCTTGTTTTTATCATAATAGTACGGGAATCCCTCTGTTCCGAGCTCAAATCGTCCGGATTCGATGTCCTCCGCCCGGACATTGCCCGTATACCAGGTGGTCAACACAGGGAGTTCCTTCATGGAATAATACCCTGACGAATTCTTATAGACAAGCGTGGCGACCACATGGGAAAAGTATGTGTCGTGGTCCTCCACAACGGGTTCTGTCGGTGCTGTCTTAGGCGGTTCCGTAGGCACAGTCGTCGGGACTGTCGTGGGAGCTGTGGTGGACACCGTGGTAGGAGCCGTTGTGACAGATGGGGCCGTAGTCTCCGCCGGGGCCGCAGCACATCCGGCCAGGAATGCCATCAACAGGAGCAGGGCAAGCAGCTTTTTCATGGGTCGTTCCTCCTTCATATCTGGGTTCTTGCGACTATGATATTTCGGAAAATCCGTCTTGTCAATATGGTTTTTTAATTCGTCGTTCTTCACAATCCGTATGAAGAAATATGGGTTTTTCAAGTCCTGAACTGGATAATTTGATGAAGTAGGTAGGGGAATGTCTTTGAATAGAAGGAATAGACTTACCCATTCAGAGAAAAGGCTTCCCCTTGGGGGGAAGGCATCCCTCAGAAGATTCGACACACTTCTGCTTCGTCCAACCGTACACCCCCTCAGTCGCCGTTGGCGACAGCTCCCCCTGCACAGGGGAGCCTTACGCCTCGCCAGAATCGTCTCTAACGATTACAGCGTAGGCTTCGTCGGAGACGGGTTCCAGCCATTTGCTGGAGCGGCCTTCGCCGGGAACTCCACGGCTACATGACGGAACCAGCTGTCCTTCTTGGCGCCGTGCCAATGCTTCCCCCCGGTGGGGATGGTCACAACGGAGCCAGGGACCAGACCTCTCCAAAAAGCACGCCGTCATTCCATTCCGCAAATTTCGGGGAGACCCCCCCCAGGGCATCCCGCCCGGCTGTCTGCTTTCCCATAACGAATATCCTCCTTATTTTCTGCGGTCCTTGACAAGGCCGCTGTTTTCTGATAAGATCATTTTACGCCATAAAGTTGACTTTAGGTCAAGCATCATTCTCGGGAGGTATGTTATGTATACTATCGGGCAGGTAGCCACTATGACCGGTCTGTCGGTCTCCACCCTGCGCTACTATGACAAAGAAGGCCTGCTCCCCCATCTGACCCGCTCATCGGGCATCCGGCAGTTCTCTGACCGGGACATTGAAACACTGCGGATGGTGGAATGTCTGAAAAAAACCGGCATGGAGATTCGGGACATCAAGCAATTCACGCTCTGGTGTACCCAGGGCAGCGCCACCTACCCCCAGCGCCACGCTCTGCTGCTGGAGCAAAAAGAGCGGCTGGAAAGCGAGATCAGCCGGATGGAAGTAGCCCTGGCCATGCTGCGCTTCAAGTGCTGGTACTACGAAAAGGCCCAGCAGGACGGCAATGAGGATGGCATCCGGGTGCTGCTGCCGGACCGGCTGCCTCCGGAAATTCAGGCGGCCTACGATCTGGCCCACAAGGACGAGCGGCAATGGAGTTAAACCACATTGCCCGGGCCTCCGGGCGGCTGTCCCACATTCTGAAAGCGGAAATGCACATTTCCACGGGGCTCATGAACCGTCTGAAATGGCAGGACCGTATTTTGGTCAACGGACAGAGCCGGCACACGGACTACGCCGTTCAGGCCGGGGACACCGTGGCGCTGCTGCTGGACGCCCCGGAGCCGGATTATCCGGCAGAGGACGGACCCTTGACCCTGCTGTATGAGGATGATTTCCTGCTGGCAGTGGACAAGCCCGCCGGGATGCTCATTCACCCCTCCCGGGCCGTCGTCACCGGCACTCTGGCCAACCGGGTCCAGGGGTATTATCACAGAACCGGCCAGCACTGCGCCTTTCATCCCGTGACCCGGCTGGACCGGGACACCTTCGGCATCGTGCTGGCGGCAAAAAATCCTCACATCCATGCGCTGATGAACGAATTGCACGCCGCCGGAGCCATGGAAAAGCGCTATCACGCCTGGGTCTACGGCGGTCCGGCGGAAACGTCCGGCGTCATCGACGCCCCCATCGCCCGGAAGCCCCTGCCCAGTCTGCTGCGGGAGATTCGGCCTGACGGAAAGCCCTCCCGGACGGAGTTTTCCCTGCTGGAACGCCGGGGGCCTGTGAGCAAGCTGTCCCTGCGTCCCATCACCGGCCGGACCCATCAGCTGCGGCTCCACTGCGCCTACGCTGGCTTCCCCATTCTGGGGGATCCCCAATACGGCTCGGCGGACGCTCGATCCTATTCGGCAATGCTCGGCCTCACAGGCCAGCTGCTGTGCGCCTACGAGCTGATCTTTCCCCACCCGGTCACGGGAGAAGCGCGCCATCTTATCTCCAAAATGGATCCGGCGGACCCCACCGACACAAACAACGCCGAAGAAATTTGATTATTTTTCCGTTTGCTCTTGCTTTTTTTCCGAAAATCCGTCATAATATGAGAGAATGTTTTTTTCGCCCGTCCGAAAGGGGGCGCACCGTTTTTCAGGAGGTTCATTTATGCAGAAAGTTCTGATCCTGGACTTCGGCGGTCAGTACAATCAGCTCATTGCCCGCCGGGTGCGGGAATGTCATGTGTACTGCGAGGTCCATCCCGCCAGCAAGGCCACCGTAGAGAACGTTCGGGCCTTTGGTCCCATCGGCATCATCCTCACCGGCGGCCCCAACAGTGTTTACGCAAAAAGCTCCCCTTCCCTGCCCAAGGAGATTTTTGAAATGGGCATCCCCGTACTGGGCATTTGCTACGGCTGCCAGCTGATGGCCCACACCCTGGGTGGTGTGGTCACCGAGGCCGGTGAAAACGACGCCCGGGAATACGGCCGCACCGTCACCCATCTGGACCCCAACTGTATCCTCTTTGAGGGCTTCCCGGAGGAAAGCATCACCTGGATGAGCCACGGAGACTACATCTCCAAGGTTCCGGAGGGCTTCACCGTCACCGGCTTCACCGACGCCTGCCCCACCGCCGCCATGGCTGCCCCCGCCAGGAAGCTCTACGGCGTGCAGTTCCATCCGGAGGTCAGCCACACCGACGGTGGCATCCGCATGATCGATGCTTTTGTCAAGCAGGTCTGCGGCGGCACCGGTGATTGGCTCATGGAGGATTATGTCACCTCCGCCACCAAGGAGATCCGGGAAAAGGTCGGTGACCAGAAGGTCCTGCTGGCCCTCAGCGGCGGTGTGGATTCCTCCGTGGCCGCTGCCCTGCTGAGCCGGGCCATCGGCAATCAGCTCACCTGCATTTTCGTGGACCACGGCCTTCTGCGGAAAGACGAGGGGGACCAGGTGGAAGCCGTTTTCTCCCGGATGGACCTGAATTTCATCCGAGTCAACGCCCAGGAGCGGTTCCTGAGCAAGCTGGCCGGTGTGGAGGAGCCGGAGCGGAAACGGAAGATCATCGGTGAGGAGTTCATCCGGGTCTTTGAAGCGGAAGCCAAGAAGATCGGCAAGGTAGATTTCCTGGCCCAAGGCACCATTTACCCCGATGTGATCGAGTCCGGTCTGGGCAGCGCCGCCGTCATCAAGAGCCACCACAACGTGGGCGGTCTTCCGGATTATGTTGACTTCCGGGAGATCATTGAGCCCCTGCGGCTGCTTTTCAAGGACGAAGTCCGGGAGCTGGGCCGTGCCATGGGCCTGCCTTCGGCTCTGGTGAACCGGCAACCCTTCCCCGGCCCCGGCCTGGCCATTCGGATCATCGGCGAGGTCACTCAGGAGAAACTGGACATTCTGCGGGATGCGGATGCCATTTTCCGCAACGCCCTGGAGGAGGCTCACCAGAACGAGAGCATCGGCCAGTATTTCGCCGTGCTGACCAACACCCGCTCTGTAGGCGTCATGGGCGACGGCCGGACTTACGACTATACCCTGGCCCTGCGGGCCGTGACCACCGACGATTTTATGACCGCCAAGTGGGCCCGCATCCCCTACGAACTGCTGGATAAAATCTCCGGCGAGATCGTCAACCACGTCCCCTGCATCAACCGCATCGTGTACGATATTACCTCCAAACCCCCCGCAACGATTGAGTGGGAATGATTTCGCACCCGTGAAAAAGCCCGTAAATAAAGGCTTTTCGCCGTTTGAAAGCCCTCTGTGGCAACAAAATGGCAACATTATTTGAATTATTGTAAAAGTAAAGAGCTAACTGATTTTTTGAGAAGTCAGTTAGCTCTTTTTTGTTTTTTATTTTTACCAATTTAAAAAGTCATAAGCCATATTACCTAATGATTTTAATTCATCATCAAGTGTCATTGATTTTAGTAAATCGGATATTTTATTTTGACATTTAATATAATCAGCTTTGGTAAATTTACTCCACACAGTTTTGTTATATGGAATACCATTTAAAATTATGCTATCAAGTGGGCAGTCACACGATGAAAAATCAGGAATAGGTTTGTCTATAAATATCAAATCACTAAAAACATATAGATATTTGAAAGTCATATTTATAAGTTTTTGAGCAAGCCCAAACCCGGTTACATAACGGTTGCCATTGCCTATAGTATTATCGCAAAACAACAACGAAATATCTTCAATAATTTTTCTTGAAAACACAAAATTTGATTCAGTAATGGCGCTGTTTGT
>JALEII010000020.1 GCA_022770345.1 Clostridiales bacterium
CCCTTCAGAGGCGGTTTAGGAGGGGATTCCTTTTTTAGCCCACATATCTGGCCAGGGCTTCCCGGACCATTTGGGCGCATTCCTCGGCAATGGGCTTATCCTCCGGCAGGAGGTCGGTCAGAGGCTTGCGGACGCCGCCGATGTCGGGGCCGCCGTTCAGGCGGAGGACCTCTTTGATCATGGCGTACATATTGCCCTTGCCGGAGCGGAGCTTATAGATGATATGGCAGCAGGTGTCCTGAATTTCCCGGCCCTGAGCGATCTTGCCCTCCTGGTACAGCCGGTAAATGGCCAGGTACAGCTCCGGCATCAAGGCGTAGGTGCCACCGATGCCGCCGGAGGCCCCGGCGGCGAAAATTCTGAAAATTTTTTGCAGAAATCACAGGTGCTTTTCCGAAAGGGCGTCGGCAATGCGCTGGCGGCTCCGCCGGGCGTTTTCCAGGTCCTCCCGGCAGACCTCCGAAAATAGCACGTCCAGAAGGTACATCTGGGCGATTTTGGCGGCCACGGAGCCAAGCTGCAGGGGACTTTCGTCTGCGCCGCACTGCAGCACCGCATCCGCCAGCTCTGCGCCGGGGGACTTGGGGAACCGGGTGATGAGCACCACTCCCGCCCCGTTCTTCCGGGCAATGCTCAGGGTGTGCATCATGTCCACCGTGGAGCCGGAGTAGGAAAAGTACAGGATTACATCCTCCGGATCGGCGTTCACCGTGGCGATGGCCTGCATATGGGGATCCCGCACGGCCTGATACTTTCCCCCAACGGTGGAGAACAGATGGGCCGCCTCCTCGGCAATGAGCATGGAGCCGCCTTGGCCCATGCACAGCACCCGTTTGGCGCTCCGGAGCATTTTGGCGGCCTTGCGCATCTGGTCCGGCCGGATCATGTCCAGGGTCTGGGAAATGGCGGCAGTGTCCACAGCCTGCAATTTCCGGCACACGTCCTCCAGGCTGTCCTCCTTCGTAACTTCTCCGGAAAGGGGATTGCCCCAGGCCCCCAGTTGGGCGGCGGCGTTGGCCAGGGCCAGCTTGAAGGCATTATAGCCCCGGTAGCCCAGGCGGCGGCAGAACCGGGATACAGTTGCCTCCGCCACATTGCTGACCTCCGCCAGTTCCGTGATGGACAGAAACTGGGCCTCCTGCTGATGGGCCAGCACATAGTCGGCGCAACGCTTTTCGGAAGCGGTCAAAGAATAATAGGCCTCGCTGATGATCTCCGGGGCGGTCTTGCTAAGTTCGGGCATAGGGGTCCTCATTTCTATCAGGGTTTACTCTCTGGACAGCAGTCCGGTGATCATGCCGTCCACCAGGATGAGCATTCTGGGCAGGTGGAAGGGGCCTTTGAAGGTAGAGCCCTTGCAGGCAGGCTCCGTGGGCTTGCCGTCCCGGCGCAGGTAACCGTACCACTCGCCGTACTCCGGGTCGGAGAAGTGGGCCTTGGAATAATCCAGCGTCTTATAAAACCAGTCCAGATATTCCTGCTTACCGGTATCCCGGTAGAGCATCAGGGAGGCGATCAGAATCTCGTCATGGGGCCACCAGAGCTTCATGTCATGCTCGTAAGCCTCCGGCGGATTGCCCAGGCAGTCCACGAAGTAGAGAAGTCCGCCGTACTCTTTATCCCAACCGGCAGTAATGGCCCAGTTGAAGATGGTTTCGGCCTTCTCCACCAGAGAAGGATCATTGGTCCGGGCGGCCTGCTCCAGCAGGAACCACACGCCCTCGATGTCGTGGCCGGGGTTCACGATGCGGCCCTCGGTGTAGTTCAGCCGGGCCTCGCCGTTGGGTCCCACGTTTTCCAGTACGCATTTCAGCTCCGGATGAACGTGATAGGCAAAAATATCGTCCACGCAGGACTTGGCCCGTTCCTCGTAGAGCTTGCGATGCTCCGGGTCCACCCGCATAAGTACGGAGGTCACGTTCAGGTAGATCATGGGGATGCCAAAGGACCGGCCGGTCCGGGTCTCCGGGATGGTCTTGGGGCCCAGGCCCGTGGGGTCAGCCATTCCGTGATTCAGTTCCCAGTACAGGTCATAGGCCCGCCGGGCCCGGTCCAGGCATTCTTTTTCGCCGGTGACGCCGTAATACTCGGCGTTGGCCATGGCATAAAAAGCCTCGGAGAAGCAGTAGCGGCGCTGACGCAGGGGCTGGCCGTCCTCGGTGACGGTGAAGTACATCCGGTCCCCGGCACCCCGATTGATGCAGTATTTCTCCATGAAGTCCAGACAACTCTTGGACGCCGCCAGCCATTCCGGCTTCACGCCGTAGCGGCTGCACAGGAATGCAAAGATCCAGCCGCAGCGGCCCTGCATCCAGACGCTCTTATCGGTGGAAAAAATTTTCCCCGTCCGGTCCAGGCAGGTGTACACGCCGCCATGGACGCTGTCCATACCGTTTTTCAGCCAAAAGTTCACGCAGCGGTCCAATTCCTCCCGGATCCAAGCCTGTGTCTGGCGTAATCTGATCTGTTCCACAGTTTTTTCCTCCGCTTCATTTTCAGTTTTTCCGAAAAGGTATTATCATACTAACATAAACCTTCTTTATTTTCAAGCCCAATTCTGGTTACTTTTACTTTCGGTATGGAAATTTTTTTCAGAGTGTGCTATAATGGCCCTGATAGAAATGCAAGGAGGACTCCCCCTATGAAAAAACACATTCTTTGTTTCGGCGACTCCAACACCCACGGCTACTGCGCCGACCCCTCAGACTGCGCCGACGGCGGCGACCGGTTCAACGAGCAGGAGCGCTGGACCTGCCTGCTGCAGGACCTGCTGGGCGACGACTGCAAGGTCTATGAAGAAGGCCTTTCCGGCCGGACCACCGTATTCTCCGACCCTCTCCATGAGTCCATGGACGGCCTGGGCGTCATTTATTCCACGTTGATGAGCCACGAGCGGGTGGACCTGCTCATCATCATGCTGGGCACCAACGACACGAAAGAGCGGCTGGGTGTCAATGCCCCCTGCATTGCTTTGGGTCTGGAGCGGCTCATCCAGAAGGCCAAGAGCGTCCCCGCCTGGAAGAACGACGCTCCCAATATTCTGGTAGTCTGCCCGCCCCACATCGGCGAAGGGATGTACGAAAATCCCTGCGGCGGCCCCATGGGCGCAGGCTGCCCGGAAAAATCCCGGGAGCTGGCGAAATACTACCGGGAAGTGGCAGAACGGAACGGCTGCGGCTTTCTGGATGCCGAGGGCATTGCCGAATTCAATCGTGTGGACTATATGCACCTGACCCGTGCCGGTCACGCCGCTCTGGCGGAAGCCCTTGCCCCCCTGGTCCGGGAACGCATCTGATATGGCCCGGTTCTTCGACCCCCAGCGGGGCGGCTGGAAGGCTCTGGGATATCTGGCAGACGTGCTGATCCTAAGCTGCCTGTGGCTGGTCAGTTCCCTGCCCGTCGTGACCCTGGGGGCCGCCACCGCCGCCCTCTACGACTGCGCCGTCCGGTGCATCCGGCAGAAGGACCCTGCGCTGCTGAGCCGGTTTTTCCGGACCTTCCGAGCAGAATTCAAAGGCTCCATCCCCACGACCCTGCTCTGGGAAGCACTGCTGGTGGGCCTTTTCCTGCTGGTTCGGCTCTATGGCAACACCGCCGCCGTCAACGATACGTCCGTCGTGCTGACCGTGGCAGGGCTGTGCCTGGTGGGCTTTGCGCCGGGAGTCTTTACCTGGATCTTTCCCCTGCTGTCCCGATTCACCTTCTCTTTTGCCCAGCTGAACATCACGGCCCTTCGGCCGGCCATGGGCCACCTGCCCGTCACGTTTCTGCTGGGTCTGGGGACCATGGGAACAGTGTATCTCTGTCTCCGCTTCGCTGTGCCGGTATTTCTGATGCCTGCTCTCCTGGCGCTTTTCGCCAGCTTTCCCATTGAGCGGGCCTTCCGGCCTTATATGGAGGAAACCAACCATGCGTAATATTCTGTTTTATATCCTGACGGTTCTCGGCGGCTATCTGCTGGGCTGCTCCAGTATGGCCTACTATGTGTCCCGGTGGAAAAAGGTCAATCTGTCCACCAACGGCTCCGGGAATCTGGGGGCCTCCAACACCACCATCCTGCTGGGCTGGCGGATGGGCATTCTGGTGGCCCTGCATGACATTTTCAAGGGTGCAGCCGCCGTACTGCTGGCCAAATGGCTGCTTCCGGACCTGACCTACGCCCCGGTGGCTGCCGGGTGTGCCTGCGTCATGGGCCACCTGTACCCCTTCTATCTCAAGGGCAAGGGCGGCAAGGGCTTCGCCTCCTACATGGGGATGCTGCTGGCCCTGGACTGGCGGCTGGGGCTGGCGCTGATCGGCGTATCCCTGCTGGTGACGTTCTTGTCGGATTACATCGTTGTGGGAACCCTGACCACGGTGGTGGTGGGGCCTGTCTGGATTGGCTTCACCCAAAGCTGGGTATCGGCGGTCATCATGCTGGCCGTCACCGCCGTTATTTTTTACAAGCACCGTGAGAATCTCCACCGCATTCTCCGCGGCAGCGAGGTGGGTCTGCGCAGCACTCTGAAAGGGGAGCATCGGCTGCCGAAGAACTGAATTTCCGCCCCGCATCCGGGTATTTTCGGATAAGGGGCGGCTTTTTTCCGGGAAATCTCCGTTTCCCTCTTGTAATTTCCGAGAAAATGGCATATACTAAGCTATTATAAAACCATACAAGAGAGGGATCCCATCATGGAATTGATTTCCGTCCGAGAGCTGTTCCGCAACACCGCTGCCTATGCCGGAAAAAACGTGCAGGTAGGCGGCTGGGTGCGCTCCATCCGGGCCAGTAAGCAGTTTGGCTTCATCGTCCTCAGCGACGGTACCTATTTTAATCCGGTGCAGGTGGTCTACCACGACACCATGGAGAATTTTCAGGAGATCTCCAAGACCAACGTAGGTGCAGCCCTCATTGTCTCCGGCACGTTGGTGCTGACCCCCGAGGCCAAGCAGCCCTTTGAAATTCAGGCGGATACCGTCACCGTGGAGGGTGCTTCCGCTCCGGATTATCCCCTGCAGAAGAAGCGCCACACCCTGGAGTACCTGCGGACCATGACCCATCTGCGGCCCCGGACCAACACCTTCCAGGCCGTGTTCCGTGTCCGCTCCCTGATCGCCTACGCCATCCACCAGTTCTTCCAGGAGCGGGACTTCGTGTATGTCCACACCCCCCTCATCACCGGTTCCGACTGCGAGGGTGCCGGCGAAATGTTCCAGGTGACCACCCTGGACCTGAATAATCTGCCCCTTACCGAGGACGGCAAGGTGGATTACACCAAGGACTTCTTCAACAAGCCCACCAACCTGACCGTATCCGGCCAGCTCAACGGCGAGACCTTCGCCATGGCCTTCCGGAACATCTATACCTTCGGTCCCACCTTCCGTGCCGAGAACTCCAACACCACCCGCCACGCCGCCGAGTTCTGGATGATCGAGCCGGAAATTGCCTTTGCGGACCTGCAGGACGATATGCGTCTGGCCGAGGATATGATCAAGTACATCATTGCTTTCGTGCTGGAAAAGGCCCCGGAGGAAATGAACTTCTTCAACCAGTTTGTGGACAAAGGTCTGCTGGACCGGTTGAACCATGTGCTGGCCTCCGAGTTCGGCCATGTGACCTACACCGAGGCCATTGAAATTCTGGAAAAGCACAACGATCAGTTTGCCTACCCGGTCCATTGGGGCAGCGACCTGCAGACCGAGCATGAGCGCTACCTGACGGAGGTCATCTTCCAGCGGCCTGTGTTCGTCACCGACTATCCCAAGGAGATCAAGGCCTTCTACATGAAGCTGAACCCCGACGGCAAAACCGTGGCGGCCATGGACTGCCTGGTACCCGGCATCGGTGAGATCATCGGAGGCAGCCAGCGTGAGGACAACTACGACCTGCTGAAGGCCCGCATCGAGGAGCTGGGCATGAAGCCGGAGGATTACGGGTTCTACATGGACCTTCGGAAGTACGGCTCCGCCCGCCACGCCGGTTTCGGCCTGGGCTTCGAGCGGTGCGTCATGTACCTGACGGGCATGGGCAACATCCGGGACGTGCTTCCCTTCCCCCGGACCGTCAATAACTGCGACCTGTAAAAAGAGTAAAATAAGATACGATTGCCCCGTTGGAGGAAATCCTCCGACGGGGCAAGTTTTTGTACATGAGCGGAACGCCTTCCCAAAAAGCAGGGAACCGGTCATTCTGAGGAGGCCTTTCCCCAGGGGAAGGCTATTTTCCGCCTCGCCTGGAGAATACGAACACTGCCGCAGGGGTTTCTCCCTGCGGCAGTGTTTGTTCCCTTTGGGGGTGCTTTCGCACCCCCGGGGAGAAATGTGGTCGCTTAGTGCTTCTTGGACTTCTTGGAAGCCAGGGTCACGCAGGCCGCAGCGCCCAAAGCCAGAAGCATCATGCCGGTCCAGAACATGGGATCGAAGCTGTCGCCGGTGGCCGGAGTCACGGTGACGGCGGTCCACTTGGCACTCAGGGCCAGGCTGCCGGTGACGACGGTATCGGCAGTCACGGCATTGCCCTTGGCGTCGAACCAGCCGCCGAAGGTGTAGCCATCCCGCTTGGGCGTGGGCAGCGTACCGATCTTCTCGCCGTAGTTCACGGTGATCGTGGTGGGATTGCCGCAGCCGTCATCCAGGGTCACGGTGTAAGCCAGGGGCACCCACTTGGCGGTGACGGTGCTGTCGGCAGCGGTCTCATAGACCGTCTCTGCAGTAACCTGCTTGCCGTCGGCACTGTACCAACCGGCGAAGGTGTAGCCGTCCTTGATGGCCACTGGCAGCTTGCCGATGGCAGTGCCGAAGGTCACGTTCAGGGTATCCGGCTCCACGATGCCGCCGTTGGCATCCAGCGACAGGGTGTAGGTGTTGGCGGTCCACTTGGCAGTCAGGGTGATGTCGGCAGCCGCCTCGAAGATGGTCTCGGCGGTGTACTCGTTGCCTTCTGCGTCAAACCAGCCGTCAAAGGTGTAGCCCTCCCGGACAGGCACAGGCAACGTGCTGACCGCAGTGCCCTGAGCGACAGCCACGGTGTCTGGGTCAACGGTGCCGCCGTTGGCATCCAGGGTGATGGTGAAAGTCTTTTCCGCCCAGTGTGCAGTAAGGGTGCTGTCGTGAGGAATCCGATACTCGGTGGAGGGCAGGACCTTGTCACCGTTCTCATCGAACCAGCCGATGAAGCCATAGCCTTCACGGGTCGGCACGGGCAGAGCACCCACCTCGGCGCCGAAGGTAACGGTCACGGTCGTCGGATCCACGGTACCGCCAGCAGCATCCAGAGTCACGGTGTAATCCTTGGCGGTCCACTTGGCACTCAGGGTGATGTTGTCGTCCAGGGTGTAGACGGTGTCAGCGGTGTACTGGTTGCCGTCCAAATCGAACCAGCCAACGAAGTCGTAGCCCTCACGGGTCGCTGCGGGCAGCTCGCCCACAGGCTGGCCGTAGGTCACGGTCACGTTCTCCGGGCTGACCTTGCCGCCCCGGGCATCCAGATGGATCAGGTAGAAATTGACCTTCCAGGTGGCGGTGTAGGTAGCATGGGCGGTAACGGTCTCGGCCACGTCGGGGGTCCAACCGGTGAAGGTGTAGCCCTTCCGGGTAGGCGTGCCACGGAAGGCGGGGGTCGCCTTTCCGGCCTCGGCGGCAAAGCGCTGATCCGGGAACACTTCCTCGTCCTCCACACCGTCGGTGTAGATAACCGTGTAGCTGAGGGTCGGGTCGATGGCCAGGCCACGCAGCTCGATGCTGTCAGCCAGGGTATCCACGAAGGTGGCGTTGCCGTCCTTGTCCATGGCGTAGATGCGGTTCAGGCCGTCGGTCAGGTAGAACAGGCCCGTGGAAGCATCATAGTCCATTTCAGTAACGCCGGCCTTGATGTTCACATTCACGCCCCGCTTTACCACGGTCCGGTCGGACAGGTACTTATCGGAGTACTTGACCAGCAGCGGGGTGGAGTTGTACAGGTCGGTGCCGACCACATACACGGCTCCGTCCACGATGGCGATGCCGGAGTGGGCAATGTACTCGCTGTCCATCATGTAGGCACTGTAGGACATCAGGGTGCCGTCTGCCTTGCTCAGGTCGTACTGGAACAGGTAGAAGCCGCCCACCACATACAGGAAGTTGTTGTCCTTATCGTAAGCGATGTCGGAGCAGCCGGTCCAGGCTACTGCATTGCCCAGGAAGGTGCTCTGGCCGGTAACAAAGTCGTAGCGGTAGATGCCGGGATAGGAGCCGGTATCCAGGGCGTAGTACAGGCAGTTGTCACCATAGGCCAGGCCCACCACGCTGCCGCTGGAGGAGAAGTCGCCAATGACGGCAGTGGTCTCCGCAGGCAGACTGGGATTGAAGGAGAGCAGCTTGTCGCCCTTGGTGGTGACGGTGTAAGCGGTGGAGGAAGGACCGGTGGCGTCCACCACGGTGACCTTCACAGTGGCCTTCAGGCCGTTTCCGGTAGTGATGGTGACGGTGGTCTCGCCTTCCTTCACGCCGGTGATGAGGCCGGTAGAAGAAACGGTGGCAATGGCTGCATCCGTGGCCGCATAGGTCAGGGACCGGTCAGCCGCATTGGCCGGACGGACACGGGCATCGATCTGAGCGGTGGCACCCACGCTGATGCGATAAGCGTCCTTGCTCAGTACCACACCGTTGGGAGCGGTGGCAGGAACTTCGGCCTCCTCCGGGATGAGGGCCATCATGCCCAGGTACACATCGCCGTACTTCATGGAAGAACCGGCACGGGTGTAGAGGCTGATGCCGCCCAGGCTGTAGACCTCGGGAGTCTCGCCGCCCAGCTGGATGAGGAACATACCGCTGGCGCTCTCGACACCCTTCACGCCCACGGTGGCGTTCAGGTACAGACGGTCGGTGCCGAAGTCGTAGGCCATCTGTGCGTTGTACTGCATGGTGCCGTAGTAGGTGTTGCCGGTGTAAATCTTGGCGCCGGTCAGGTCCGTGACCTTGGTCAGGGCGCCAGAGGTCTTGTCCATGGTATACAGGCTGGCATCGGAGTAGTAGTTGGGAGAACCGGCTACATACATGGTGCCGCTCTTGTCGATGGCCATGGCAAAGACCTTGTTGGTCATATCCAGCTCGGCGATCTTCGTGACCTTGCCGGTATCCAGGTCCACGGTAGCCAGGGAGCCGGGACGGCTGACGGCCTTGTCGGTGGCGTAATCCCAGGTGCTGGGCAGGGTCAGAGCGTACATGGTGCCGGTGGTGTAATCCATGGCCATAGCCGTCACCTGATCGTAGGAAACGTCCAGGCCGGAAGCGCCCAGCACATTGTAAGCGGTGGTGTCATTGGGGTCGATACGAAGCAGCTCGCCCCTGTCATTGTAGGCGTAGAAGTAGCCGTCGTAGTAGGTGCCGGACCGCAGGGACAGGACGGAGATCATGCTGTTGCCCACGCTGGCGTGGCGCAGATCGTAGTCGTTCATGCTGATCCAGAAGTCATAGTAGCCGGTGCCGCCCTCGTCGCTGTTCAGGAAGGCGTCGATCTTGCCGGCGGATTCCAGAACGGTCACGTCGATGGAAGCAGTGATGGGCTTGCCGTCCACGGTGTTCTTGGTGATGGTAGCCGTGACGGTGGCGGAGCCGACGCCGGTGTAGGACAGCTTGCCGAACCGGTCCACGGTCACAACATCTTCGTTGCTGGAGGTCCAGGCCTTCACCTGAGAGGAGGGACGGGCCGGGGTGGTGCTGGTGTTCAGCTGCAGCTCGCTGCCCATGATGCCGGTGACTTTGCTGCCGTTGGTGATGGTCAGGCTCTCCACGGGGATGTAGGTGGTCTCCGGCTCCTCGTCGGGGATGGAGAACATCACGGTCTGCTCCACGCCGGACCTGGAGGAAACGTTGCCCAGCTTCATGATGGAAGCCTCAGGAGCGTTCCACTCGTTGGTACCCATGGTCACCAGGTACAGGCTGGAAGAACCGGCGTCCATAGCGGGGTTCCAGTAGATATTGCCGGTGTTGTAATCGTACATCATGCCGGCGTAGTACCAGGTGTCGGAGTCGATGGATCCGACTTCGGTGGTGGACAGCGTGTCCGCATCCACGGTGTACAGCTTGCCGTACATGGAAGCGATGAGGATGGTGCCGTCAGCGGTAACGGTCATGGCAGTGGCCAGAGCCGGGCCGCCGATGTCGCCGGAGAAGGTGCCCAGAGGATCGATGGCACCGGTCTCGATATCCAGGATGGCCAGGCCGCCGTTGGTCATGTCGCAGGCGTACATACGGCCTGTGTTGTAATCGAAGGCCAGGTTGCCCAGCTCAATGCCGGTGGTATAGCCGATCTCCTCGGGGTCGCCGATGATGGTCTTGTCCGGGGTCTCGCCCTTGGTGACCTTGCTGCGGTAGAGGACGCTGGCCCTCGCGTCGCCCCGGACCTGGGCCATGACGGTGTACAGGTAGCCGTTGTAGTAAGCACCGCCCTGCCACAGAGCATCGGTAGTCGTCAGATTGCCGTCGGTATCAGGCACGTCCACGGTCACACGGTTGCTCAGCTTGGTGATGGAGCCGGGGTTCCGGTCTGCGTAAGTGACCCAGGTGAAGCGATTGCCGATGTTGGCAAAGTCCTCCACGATGAAGCCGTACATACCGGTCTCGCTCTTGACCACAGTAACGGCGCACTCCACGGTCCGGTCGCTCCAGGTCTTCTCCCAGGAGTCGTAGACCTGTGCGGTGGCGCTGACGGTGGTGGTGCCTTCCTTGATGGCGGTGATGATGCCGTTGCCGTCAACGGTGGCCACGGTGTCGTCGCTGCTCTTCCAGGTGATTTCCGTGGGTTTGCAGTTCCAAGGGGTCCAGTCCACACTCAGACGGCGGTTCTGACCGGCCACCATGGTGACCTTGTAGGAATCCAGATTGAACTGGTTGGGCTCCACGCCCATGACGAACATATCGGAGACCAGGTCAGTGGGCACGAACAGAGAGGTCCGGCCGCTGAGGCCGTAGCCGCTCAGAGCGGTGCATTTGCCGGTCTCGAGATCGACCTTGTAGGTCATGTCGGCGAAGGTGTTCTTACTCTGGCTCAGTGCGAACCAGTACATGGTGTCGGTATTGTGGTCATAGCCCATGGACTGGATGGCGTTGGTACCGGTGTAATTCTCCACGTTCACGAAGTCAGTCTCGCCAATGTAGGTGGCGGTAGCGCCCCGGGCATCGTCGTTCAGGCTCAGGGAGTACAGAGCGCCGTCGGTGCCGATGGAGTACATCTCGCCCCCGGTAGTGATACCCAGGGTCAGCAGCTCAGCGCCGTCCTTGCCGCCGGTGATCTGGCCGATCTCGTCCACGAACCACTGGCCGTTCCACTTGGAGGTCCAGATACGGTACAGGCAGTTGTAGCCGTCGTCGTGGCCGTCGTTGTCGTTGTCGCCCTTATAGGCCCAGCCCAGGGCGAACAGGGTGTCGGTGCCGTTGGTGGACTGATAGGGGTCCAGAGCCTCGGCATACTTGCCGGAGTAATCCAGAGCCATATCATAGAAGACCCAGGAGCCGGAATCACCGATCTCGCTGCTCTGCGTCACCAGGGTCTGGGTCTTCCAGTAGGTACCGGAGGGAGTGACCAACTCCAGGTTGCCGGTGGAGGCGCTCTGGGCGATCAGGTAGCCGTTGATATACTCAGCGGCATAGTAGCGGTTGCCGGAATCGAAGGTCTCGTTGCGCAGGTCGGTGAAGGTCTCCTTGTCGCCGGAGAACCAGCCGCCTTCCACGGCGGAATCGCTGGAAGTCTCGTTGCCGTAGATGCGGTCCTTGCTCAGGCTCACGGCCTCGGGCTTGTCGTTGTCGTCCAGCTTCACGATCACGTCCAGAACGGTCTCGTTGCAGGCGTAGTCCGCAGCCACGATGGTGAACTCATTGCCGAAGCCGGTGATATCGAACTTCTGCTCAAAGGCCACGCCCGGCTCGTTCTCCACGTCGAACTTGCCCATGATGGCACCGGAGGTGCTTTCAAACAGCACGGCGGCCATGTAGGCGTTGTCCTGGAGTTTCAGGGTCAGGTAGTTCCGGCCGTTCTCGGTGGAGAGGCTGGCCTGGATGTCGTCGGCGTTCAGGATCCGGGGCTTCTCGGTATCCAGGGTCATGTCAAAGATGATGCTGTCGTCCACGATATCGTCGCCGTCGTCCAGATAGGCGTCCATCCGGAAGGTGACCTTGGTGCCGTCGGGCAGGGCGTTGCCGTCCTTGTCATTGCCGTCCCACAGGTCTGCCTGCTCCAGATAAGCGGGGATGACCCGGCCATAGTTGGCATTGTAGTAGCTCTTGGTGGCGTAGTTCCAGGTCTCGTCAAAGTACTTGGTGCCGGTAGCGGTATCGGTGACGGTGATCTGAATTTTCCGGGCATTCCGGAGCATACCGAAGTCGATCTCCGCCAGGGGGTTATCGTAAGAGAAAGCGTTGTACTTGTCGCCGGACTTGCCGGTACGGATGTAGGGGTTGGTGCCCAGCTGAGCGGCATTGGTGAAGGAGCGCACGGGGTACAGGGAGTAGTTCTCCTCGTCCTCGGTGTCGAACACGTCGGCCGCAGACCAGTCACCGTAGAAGCCGACCAGAGGCAGGCTCAGGGTCACGGGGCTGCTGCCCTCGCTGTCGGCGGTGGGGGTGGCATAGAGGAAGCCTTCCACGAACATACCGTTGGGGAACTTGTTCAGGTAAGCCTTGTCGGCATCGGTCAGAGTGATGGTGCCGGTGACGGTGACGCTGCCGGAGGCAGGCACGGTGACGGTATCGCCGCCAGCAAAGCTGACCTTGGCTTCCAGAGCATAGGGGGAAGCGTTGATGTACTTGTCCCGATAGATGGCCTCGGTGATGAGGTTGGAGGACAGGGTGTAGGTCAGGGCCTTATCCTTCAGATTGTTGATCTCGAAGGTGAAGGTGTACACGCCGGTCTTGTTGTCGTCGTCGCCGAACTCGATCTTGGGACGGCCCTCGCTGGCATCCTTATTGGACAGGTAAGCGGGGGTGGTGGTGGCGCTGACCAGGTTCGCAAGACCTGCGCCCTGGGCTCTGGGAGAATACTCCAGAGTAGGAGTAGCCATCAGGGGGTCAGCGGTGGACATCAGAAGGTCCGCAGCTACCCGACGCTGCTCGGCACCGGTCAGGTCCGGATAGTGCTTGTCCAGGTACTCGATGAGCACGGCCATAGCGCCGGTGATCTGGGGGGTGGCCATGGAAGTGCCGCTCATGTAATTATAGTAGCCGCCGGAAATGGCCGGGTCAGTTGCAGAATAGATGCTGCCGCCCACGCCGGAGATCTCAGGCTTCAGCTTCAGGTCGGGGGTAACGCCCCAGGAGGAGAAGCTGCTCACTGTCCGGTCCAGCCGGAACAGCTTGGTGTCGCCGTTGCAGACGGTCAGCTTGCCGGAGCCGTTTTTCAGGGCTTCGCCGCAGGCCTGGGTCACGCTGATGGCGGGGATGTTGCCCTCGCCGTCGTTGATCTGCATCCGGATCACGCCCAGCTCATTATTATAGATAATGGCTGCGATGGCACCATGGGCCTGAGCGATGGACTGCTTCTCCGGGAAGGAGGAGGTGCCACGGGAGATAACGGCCACCTTGCCGGTGACGTCGATGCCCTCGTAGTCGCTGTCAGCGCCATAACCGGGGACCATCACATATTCCAGTTCCTTATTGCGGAAGTTCTCCTGGAAATTGGTGGCAGCCTTGGCGGCAGTGTCCAGATAGCCGAACTCCTGGCCATCCACGGTGATGTAAAGCTGGGTGTAGCCGTCGTTGTCCACGGAAGCCACGGACAGAGCGGCAGAGTAAGTGGCGGGAGTGCCCACCAGGCCGGTGTCGGGGTTTTCCAGCAGGGACTTGTGTGGTATCTCCGCCGGCAAATCCGCTGGAAGCTGCGGAAGCGTCGGGCAGAGGCAGCGGTCCGTTCAGGGCAGTGCCGGTGGAAGAGGTGCCGGACCCGGTCTCGCTGGCGAAGGCCGCCAGGGGAACGGAGCCGAGGATCATCACCAGCGCCAGAACGGCGGCAAGTACTCTCTTCATGCTGTTTCCTCCTTAGAATGGATGTCGGGGATGCTCTTCGCTGCGGGATTGCGGCGAAAAGGGTATAAATTTCCCGAATTGTCCGCATTGTAACACAGTCGGGCAACAGCTGCCAATTCTGTATATACAATAAAAATTCACATCCGGTTCACAAAGTTCTGTGCAAATTGGCAGCAGTCCGCAGTACGCGGATAAATCGGCAATTTCAGGGCCGTTTGTTTGTTATTTGCGGACAACTCTGGGATAAATATGCAAGTCTTGTGTCATTGCGCTTCGATTTTTGAAGTCTGTCCTGCATCCGCAAAAAAATTTTTTTGCCTTCTCCCCTGCCCCGGGCTGTATGCTCGTCACTGTGCCATACCCCGGCGAAGCCTCCCGGCACCGCCGCAGAATTTCTGCACCAGATTTTCCCCTCAGAATACGGCTTTTTTGTGAAGAAGCGAGAAACTGCAAAATTCGACATTTCCGGTGTTGACAAACCGGCCGTTTGGGGTTAGGATAGGGCCATAAAGCTTCTGCCGATATAGTTTCGGATGAACGGCCCGAATGTTTCTACCGTGACGCCTAGGAAGTCACGACTATTGGCAAAAAGAGTCCTCTGCACCTGTTTTCAATGGGGGCAGTTTTCCCTTTTTGCAAGCTGGAACACAAGGGCGAACGGATTTTTTCCGTTCGCTTTCTTATTTTCTGGGAGGTTTTTTCAATGCGATTCATGGAAGAAAAAATTCGTGCCGAGGGCAAGGTTCTGCCCGGCCAGATCCTGAAAGTCGGCAGCTTTCTCAACCAGCAGATCGACACGGCGTTCCTGAAGAAGGTCGCCGAGGCCATGGCCCAGGCGTTCCGGGATAGCGGCGTTACCAAAATTCTGACCATCGAGTCCTCCGGCATCGCCATCGCCACCGCCGTAGGGCTGGAGCTGGGCGTGCCCGTGGTGTTTGCCAAGAAGCATAAGTCCAGCAACGTGGACGGGGCCGTGTATACCGCCGAGGTCTACTCCTATACCCATAACACCAGCTACACCATCTTGGTGAGCAGCGATTACTTAAAATCCACCGACACGGTTCTGCTGGTGGATGATTTTCTTGCCAACGGCAAGGCTCTCAACGGCCTGACGGAGCTGGTGGAGCAGGCAGGGGCCAGGCTGGCCGGTGCCGCCATCGCCATCGAGAAGGGCTTCCAGGGCGGCGGAGACGCTCTCCGGGCCAAGGGGGTCCGGGTGGAATCCATGGCCGTCATCGACGCCATGACCGACGACGCCATTGTGTTCCGTTCTTAAATTTGTTCGCAAATACCCTTTATCCATATCCACCGTTCGTACAATTACAAGGAGGAAAACGAAAACATGAAAAAGATTTTTGCTCTGATCCTGGCCATGGTGCTCTGCATCGGTCTGCTGGCTGCCTGCGGCAGCAACGGCGACGACGCCAAGACCGACAACACCGCTGCAAAGAACGTGAAGCTGGGCTTCATCTTCCTGCACGACGAGAACTCCACCTATGACCTGAACTTCATGAATGCCGCCAAGGAGGCCATTGCCGCCCTGGGCCTGACCGAAGATCAGTGCCTGTTCCGCACCAACATCCCCGAAGGACAGGAGTGCTACAACGCCGCCGCTGAGCTGGCCGACGCCGGCTGCAACATCATCTTCGCCGACTCCTTCGGCCATGAGGATTACATCATCCAGGCCGCTAAGGAATTCCCCGATGTGCAGTTCTGCCACGCCACCGGCACCCGTGCCCACACCGAGGGCCTCAAGAACTTCCACAACGCTTTCGCCGCCATCTATGAGGGCCGTTATCTGGCCGGTGTGGCTGCCGGCCTGAAGCTGAACGAGATGATCGCCAACGGCGAGTTCACCGCCGATGAGGCCAAGATGGGCTATGTGGGCGCTTACACCTACGCCGAGGTGGTTTCCGGCTACACCAGCTTCTACCTGGGCGCCAAGAGCGTCTGCCCCAGCGTGACCATGGAAGTGACCTTCACCGGTTCCTGGTACGATGAGACCGCCGAAAAGGAAGGCGCCAACAAGCTGATCCAGAACGGCTGCAAGCTCATCTCCCAGCACGCCGACTCCATGGGTGCTCCCACTGCCTGCGAGACCGCCGGTATCCCCAACGTGTCCTACAACGGCTCCACCGTGTCCGCCTGCCCCAACACCTTCATCGTGTCCTCCCGCATCAACTGGGCGCCCTACTACGAGTACGTGGTCAACTGCGTGCTGAACGGTGAGGAGATCGCCGCCGACTGGACCGGCACCATCGCCACCGGCTCCGTGGTCCTGACCGACGTGAACGAGAAGGCCGCCGCTGCCGGCACTGCCGACAAGATCGCCGAGGTCACCAAGGCTCTGGAAGACGGCTCCCTGCACGTGTTCGACACCTCCACCTTCACCGTGGAAGGCAAGCCTGTCACCAGCTTCATGGCCGACGTGGACACCGACGCTGCCTACACCCCCGACACCGAGGCCGTGAAGGACGGCTACATCCACGAGTCCGAGTACCGCTCCGCTCCTTACTTCACCCTGCAGATCGACGGCATCACCCTGCTGGATACCGCTTACTAAGATCATTCTGTTTCCTCGTCTATCCCCGGAGGTTTTCACCTCCGGGGAGAAGCGCTTTTCAAATGCTGCGAAGGGCAGCGCAGCGAATACAATCACTGCGCTGCCCTTTGAAACATTTTTTCAAAACTGCCGGGCGACCGGACGACATACAAGGGAGTGAACCGTCTTTGGAAGAAAAAACCGCCGCAGTACAGATGCGGAACATCACCAAGACCTTTGGCAGCGTGGTGGCCAATGACCGTGTCTGGCTGGACATTTACAAAGGAGAGATCCTGGCCCTGCTGGGCGAAAACGGCAGCGGAAAGACCACATTGATGAATATGCTCTCCGGCATTTATGCCCCCGACAGCGGAGAAATTTACATCAACGGCCGGGAAGCCTCCATCCGCTCGCCCAAGGATGCCTTCTCCTACGGCATCGGCATGATCCATCAGCACTTCAAGCTGGTAGACGTGCTGTCCGCTGCGGAGAACATCGTCCTGGGCCTGAAGGAGCCGGGACGGCTGGACCTGGACAAGGTGGCAGAGAAGGTCAAGGCCATCTGCGACACCTACGGCTTCCAGGTGGACCCCTACCAGAAAATTTACACCATGTCCGTGTCCCAGAAGCAGACCGTGGAAATTGTCAAGGTTCTCTACCGGGGCGCCGACATCCTCATTCTGGACGAGCCCACCGCCGTGCTGACCCCCCAGGAGACGGACAAGCTGTTCGCCGTGCTGCGGGCCATGCGGGACGACGGCAAGGCCATCGTCATCATCACCCACAAAATGCACGAGGTGGAGGCCCTGTCCGACCGGGTAGCCATTCTCCGCCACGGTCAGTTCATGGGCGATATGCTCACCAGGAACACCAATGCCCAGGAGATGACCAATATGATGGTGGGCCACGCCGTGACGCTGAACATCGAACGGCCGGACCCGGTGGATCCCAAGCCCCGTATCGCCGTAGAGCATCTGACCGTCCGGGATATGGACGGCATCGTGAAGCTGGACGATGTTTCCTTCACCGCCAACAGCGGCGAGATTCTGGGCATCGCCGGTATTTCCGGCTGCGGCCAGAAGGAACTGCTGGAGGCCATTGCGGGCCTGCAGCCCACGGAATCCGGCAGCATTTCCTACATCACCGATTCCGGGGAAAAAGAGGAACTCATCGGCAAGGATCCCCTGGCCATTGCCGATATGGGCGTGTCTCTTTCCTTCGTGCCGGA
Organism: Clostridiales bacterium; assembly: GCA_022770345.1. GTDB lineage: Bacteria > Bacillota > Clostridia > Oscillospirales > Oscillospiraceae > Faecousia. The sequence goes on from JALEII010000020.1 coordinate 17,745, forward strand.
GGACCGGCTGGGCATGGGGCTGGTGGGCAGCATGGACCTGACGGACAACATGATGCTCCGGTCCTTCCGGAAGGGCAAGAGCTGGTTCGCCAACCGGAAGGCCCCAAAGCAGCTGGCCGAGCAGGTGGTAAAAGAGTTGGAGGTCAACACCCCCGGTGTGTCCACCCCCGTCCGCCGTCTTTCCGGCGGCAACGTGCAGAAGGTCCTGGTGGGCCGGGAAATTGCTTCCGCCCCCACGGTGCTGCTGACGGCCTACGCCGTCCGTGGCCTGGACATCCACTCCTCTTATACCATCTATGACCTCATCAACCGGCAGAAGGAATCCGGCGTGGCCGTTGTATATGTGGGCGAGGACCTGGACGTGCTGCTGGAGCTGTGCGACCGGATTCTGGTTCTCTGCGGCGGCAAGGTCAGCGGCATCGTCCCCGGCAGAGGGGCCACCAAAGAAAAAGTCGGCATGATGATGACCCGGCTGGGAGGGACTGAAAATGGGTAATTTCCATATTTCCAAGCGGAAAACGCTGGCCTGGTACACCGCCTGGGCCATTCGGGGCTGCGCCATCCTTCTGGCGCTGCTGGTCTGCGCCGTAGTCACCACGGCCCTCACCGGTAAGGACCCCATCGCCGTCTATAAGACCATGTTCTCCGGCGCCTTCGGCACCACCCGGAAGCTCTGGACCCTGGGTCAGAACATCGCCATTCTTCTGTGTGTCTCTCTGGCCGTGACTCCCGCCTTCAAAATGCGCTTCTGGAACGTGGGCGGCGAAGGTCAGATTCTGATCGGCGGCTTGGCCACGGCGGCCTGCATGATCCTGCTGGGTGATAAGCTGCCCAACTGGCTGCTCATTCTCATCATGCTGCTGTGCGCCTGCGGCGCAGGTGCCGTCTGGGGCATGATCCCCGCCATTTTCAAGGCCAAGTGGAACACCAACGAAACCCTGTTCACCCTGATGATGAACTATGTGGCCACCCAGCTGGTCGCCTACTTCGTCATCGTCTGGGAGGTCCCCAAGGGGGCCGGTAAGATCGGCATCATCAACCAGACCACGGAATCCGGCTGGTTGCCGCAGGTTGGCCCCTCCAAATATTTCCTGAACATTCTGGTTGTCGCCGTGCTGACGATGCTCATGTACCTGTACCTGAGCCGGTCCAAACAGGGCTACGAGATCAGCGTGGTAGGCGAAAGCGAGCGCACCGCCCGGTACGTCGGCATCAAGGTCAGCCGGGTCATTGTCCGGACCATGGCCATTTCCGGTGCCCTGTGCGGCCTTGCGGGATTGCTGCTGGTAGGCGGCACGGACCACACCATCACCACCACCATTGCCGACGGCCGGGGCTTCACCGCCGTCATGGTGGCCTGGCTGGCCAAGTTCAATCCCCTTTCCATGGTGTTCACTTCCTTCCTGCTGGTGTTCCTGGACCGGGGTGCCAGCGAGATCAGCACCATTTTCGGCCTGAATCACGCCTTTGGCGACATTCTCACCGGCATCATTCTTTTCTTCATCATCGGCAGCGAGTTCTTCATCACCTACGAGCTGAAGTTCCGCAAGCACACCAAGGAGGTCGGAAGCCATGTTTGATTTCGTTTCCTTCATCCCCCGGGCCGTGGTCCAGGGCATTCCCCTGCTCTACGGCTCCACCGGCGAGACCCTCACGGAAAAATCCGGCAACCTGAACCTGGGCATTCCGGGTATCATGTATGTGGGCGGCATCTGCGGCGTCATCGGCTCCTTCTTCTATGAGCAGAGCGCAACCACTATTTCCGCCTTTCCGGCCATCGTCATTCCCCTGCTCTGCTCCCTGCTGGGGTCCTTCCTGATGGGCCTTCTCTACTGCTTCCTGACCGTGACCCTCCGGGCCAACCAGAACGTCACCGGTCTGGCCCTGACCATGTTCGGCACCGGTTTTGGCAACTACTTCGGGGAGGCCATCGGCCACGCGGACCCCTCGGGCTTCCTGTCGGTGAGCACCTCGGTGAAGAGCCTGTTC
>JALEII010000044.1 GCA_022770345.1 Clostridiales bacterium
CTCAAAGGAATCCGCTGGCGAGTTTGCCAGCGAGCGCATACGTTTTTCCTGGTTTACAGGTATCGGAAATATGCAGTTGTTCTTGTGCCTGAAATGATGTGCATTTTGACTTCTTCGCCGACTGGCGTTCATTGCCGGCCGTCAGGATCCTTTCACTGGAACATGATTCCTCTGAAAGCCGGTGTGCGGGACAACTTGCCCAGGCAATATGGTTGCTATCCGGAACTTTAGGACCCGGGCGAAATCCGGTACCCGGGTCCTAAAAACGAAATGGTGCGATAAATTTGAAGAATATTTTCCCCTATGGTACCAGAGTCAGTAGCGCACCGGCGGCCAAGACGGAGGCGATTTGTCCGGAGACGTTGACGGCCACGGCATGCATCAAAAGGAAGTTCTGATTATCCTCCTGCTGGCCCATTTTGTGGACGATGCGAGCGGACATGGGGAACGCCGAAATGCCTGCTGCCCCAATCATGGGGTTGACCTTCTTCCCTTCCGGCAGGAAGAGATTTACAAATTTTGCCACAAGCACGCCTCCGGCGGTGTCCAGCACGAAGCCCGCTAGCCCTAAGCCCAGAATCAGTAGGGTATCCGGTGCAAGAAACAAGTCCGCTTGCATTTTTGTGGCAACGGTCAGGCCCAGAATTAGGGTAATGAGGTTGGCCAGGACTTTCTGGGCGGTCTCGGAAAGCTGCTCCAGCACACCACATTCCCGGATGAGAGTGCCGAACATGAGAAAACCGATCAGGGCGACGCTCTTGGGAGCCAGGATACCGGAAATAACGGTCATCAGAATTGGAAACAGGATTTTTGTGGTTTTGGACACGGATTTTGGGGCGTATTTCATGTGAATTTTCCGTTCTTTCTTTGTGGTCATCAGACGGATCACTGGGGGTTGAAGGATGGGTACCAGGGCCATGTAGGAGTAGGCCGCCACGATGATGGCCCCCAGATATTTGGAGGAATAGTAGTTGGCCACGAAGATGGATGTCGGTCCGTCAGCGGCGGCAATGACGGCAATGGAGGCCGCTTCCCGGATGGGAAAACCCAGCGCCGAGGCCAGGATCAGCGTCAGAAAGATGCCTGCCTGGGCAGCGGCACCGAAGATCAGCAGCTTCGGGTCTGCCAGCAAGGGCCCAAAATCGATCATGGCGCCGATACCGATGAACAGCAGCAAGGGAAAAAGCTCATTGGCGATGCCAGCCTGAAACAACACGTCCAGTGGGCCTGCTTCCAGGCTCTGGGTGATGGCTCCGGAGAAGGGCAGATTTACCAGAATTGCCCCGAAGCCCATGGGCAGCAGCAGGGCCGGTTCCATGTTTTTGCGGATGGCCAGGTAGATGAGGCCTCCGCCAATGCACCACATCAGCAACATTTGCCAAGTGATGGCCCGAACGTTTTCCAGAATTGTTTCCATAAATATACCTCCTTAAAAATAAAAAACGAGACTTTTACCGTCGAAAAAACGATAAAAGTCTCGCAATGAAAGCTATAAGCGGGCCGAAGCCGTACTGACGCCCATAGCACGGGGGTTCCCCCATTTGCTACTCCCTTTTTGGGTATTCGGTTTTACTGAATGGTGGCGACCTTGATGAGATTCGTGTTGCCGGACATTCCGTTGGTCATGCCGCCGGTAATGACGATATCATCACCGGGTTTCAGATTGCCGACCTTCTTGGCAGCCTCCTGAGCCTGATAGAAAAGCACGTCCGTGGACTCAAACTTCTGACTCATTACTGGGGTAACACCCCAGGACAGAGCCAGCTTATACCAGACGTCCCGGTTGGTAGCCATGCCGATGATGTCCACCGGCGCCCGGAAACGGGAGATCATCCGCACGGTGGTGCCGGAAATGGAGGTAGCCACGATCATTTTGGCTCCGATGTCGATGGCCATGCCGCAAGTGGCGTGGGAAATGGCATCCAAGCGGTTCTTGATCTTGAACTCGCTGCTGCGGAAACGCTTGGCGTAACTGATGTGCTTCTCGGTCTCCTCGCAGATCTGGGCCATTGTGGTCACAGCCTCCACCGGATATTTCCCGGCAGCAGACTCACCGGAGAGCATTACGGCGCTGGTGCCGTCATAAACGGCGTTGGCTACATCGGAAATTTCTGCACGGGTGGGCCGGGGATTCTGGATCATGGATTCCAGCATTTCCGTGGCGGTAATGACTCGCTTGCCAAGCATCCGGCATTTGCTGATGATGTGCTTCTGGATGGCTGGCAACTCTGTGAAGGGCACTTCCACACCCAGATCGCCACGGGCCACCATGATGCCGTCGCAGAGGTCGCAAATCTCCTCGATATTATCCACGCCGGACCGGTTCTCGATTTTGGCGATGATGGAAATATTCTCACCACCGTTCTCTTTCAGGAAAGAACGCATATCTGCCAGATCCTGCTTCCGGGACACGAAAGAAGCGGCCACGAAGTCCACATGATTGCGGATGCCGAACAGCAGGTCCTGTTTATCCTGCTCGCTGAGGTAGACCTGATTCAGGGTCTTGTTGGGGAAGCTCATGCTCTTCCGGTCAGACAGCACGCCGCCCACCAGGGTCTTGCAGTGGATTTCACTGCCCTCAATGGATTCTACCTCAAAAATCACCAGACCGTTATTGACCAGTACGCGGTCTCCCTTGCGAAGATCCTTGGCAAGGCCCGCATAGTTCACGGCCACCCGGCTCTGATTGCCGATTACGCTGTCGTCGGTGGTGAAGGTGAAGGGGTCCCCGTCGTTCAGGGTAATTTTGCCGTTTTCAAAGGTCTTGATACGGAATTCCGGGCCTTTGGTGTCCAGCATGATGGCGATGGGCAGGTCCAGTTTCTCACGGACCCGGCGGATCATATCCAGTTTGGCCTGCTGCTCCTCATGGGTGCCGTGGGAAAAATTCAGTCGGGCCACATTCAGACCGGCCTTACACATGGCGGTAAACACCTGCTCGTCGCTGCTGGCGGGGCCGATGGTACCGATGATCTTGGTTTTACGCATAGTAAACACTCCTGATAGGATAAACTCGTTCCCGTATAGTATAATCGATTTCCGGCGGTTACACAAGTGTAATGCGAAAAATTTTACGAAAGAATTTCAAGAGCCTATCTTTTGTTGCGTTGGGAGCGGAATTGTGCTATACTACCTTATGCTGAAACGGAGGAAAAGTGCCATGCAGCGTTATTCCGATTGCCCGCAGGTTTTGCGGGACTTCCTGGCTTATCATGAGAGCATCAAGGGTCAGTCTCCCCTGACCATTTCCGAATACCATCTGGACCTGCGGATGTTCCTGCGGTTTATGAAGCTCATGCGCAGCGATATGCCTGTCAATACGCCTCTGGAGACCATCGACATCCGGGACGTCGACCTGAACTTTATCCGGGGTATCGAGACCTCTGACATTTTTGATTTTCTTTCCTACCTGGCCACGGAACGGGTCTATGAACCCAGCTCCCCTGCCCCGGACCACGGCATATCCGCCAAAAGCCGGGCCAGAAAGCTGTCTGCCATCAAGTCCTTCTATAAATATTTGACCGTGCGGACAAAATTATTGGAGGAAAACCCGGTGGCAGACCTGGAATACCCAAAAATCCGCAGGAGTTTGCCGAAATATCTGACCATGGAGCAATCTGCCGCCCTGCTCCAATCGGTTTCCGGACAGAATCAGGTCCGGGATTACGCCATTCTGATGCTGTTCCTGAACTGCGGCATTCGGCGCAGCGAACTGGTGGGCCTGAATCGGACGGACGTGTATGAGGACCGCATCCGGGTTGTGGGCAAAGGCAACAAGGAGCGGTTTGTGTATTTCGGGACCCCCTGCCGGAAGGCTCTGGACGATTATCTGGAAGAACGGAACCAGAAGGTCCTCACTGATGACCGGGCGCTGTTCGGCTCCCGGGACGGGAACCGCATCAGTGTTTCGGCGGTTCATCGGCTGGTAAAAAAAGCCCTGCTGCAAGCAGGCCTGGATGTAACGGAGCTGTCCGCCCATAAGCTGCGGCACACTGCCGCTACCATGATGCTTTCCGGAGGCGTTGATGTACGGACAGTCCAGGAGGTGCTGGGTCACGAGAATCTGAATACGACGCAAATTTACACCCACATTGAAAGCACGGAGCTGAAGATTGCCGCCCAGGCCAATCCTCTGTCCCACCTGGATTATTCCAAAAAAGAATAAGAAAACGCTCTCCGATTGTCGGCAAAAGCAGTCGGAGAGCGTGATTTTTTACAGTGCCACTTCAATGGCCTCCCGGATATTGCGGACCCGGTAAACTGTCAGCCCTGCGGGGACGTCCAGCTTTTCGCTGCCGCTTTTGGGCAGAATGCAGGTCTTGAAACCAAGCCGGGCAATTTCCGAGAGCCGCTGGTTCATGTGGGACACGCTGCGTATTTCGCCGGTAAGGCCCACCTCGCCCAGGGCTACCAGCTCGTCGGCAATGGGCCGGTCCCGGTAGGAGGAAGCCACCGCCAGGATCACCGGCAGGTCCGCTCCGGGCTCGTCCAGCCGCAGACCGCCAATGACGTTGATGTAAGCGTCGAAAAGGCTCAGCTTCATGCCGCCCCGCTTCTCCGCTACTGCCAGCAGCAATGCCGCCCGGTTAAAATCAAAGCCGTCTGCTGTCCGACGGGGGACGTTAAAGGACGTTTTGGCCACCAATGCCTGGACCTCTGCCAGCACCGGCCGGGTGCCTTCCATGACGCAGGCCACGCAGGTGCCGCTTTCCCCACTGGGGCGGCCGTCCAGCAGCATCTGGGAGGGATTCGGCACTTCGATAAGGCCATGGTCCCCCATTTCAAACACGCCGATTTCATTGGTGGAGCCAAAGCGGTTCTTGGCGGCCCGCAGGAGCCGATAGGAGCTGTTG